>JBEGMT010000224.1:0-2793 GCA_041182925.1 Pseudomonadota bacterium
GCTTTAAACTGCGGCAACAACAGCAATAATTTCACAAAACTGGCGATTAAATTAGCCCAGAAAATATAAGCCACGCCTTGTTTTGGATCGTAATAAGCCGCCAAATCCGGCCAAATTAATAATAATTTCGGACAAACCAGCAACAAAAACAGATTGAGCGCGATGGTGATAAAAATCTCCGCCATCTTGATCCCAGCAAATCGCCAAGCTTTATTTTCGGCACGCAGCCGCGCAAACGGCAACGCCGTCACCGCATCAAGCGCCAAAATCGCCGCAAAACACAAAAGATAGTCAGGATGTTGGGGGTAACGCAACCAAGCCGATAAAGGCTGTTGGTAAATAGCGATTATTGCGAAAAATAGTAGGCTGCTGGTGAATAGAAAGCTCAAGCTACTGCGATAAACACTGTCATGTTGGTAATCTGGATTTTGCCGAAAGCGGAAATAACCGGTTTCCAAACCCAACGTCAACAACACCGCAAAAAAACCCGCATAGGCATAAAACTCCGACACCACACCGTATTCGCCGGCGGCAAAGGTATAGGTGTAAAGCGGTACTAATAGGTAATTAAGAAAACGACCGACGATGCTGCTAAGGCCGTAGATTGCGGTTTGGGAGATGAGTTGTCGTAGAGACACTGAATTAGTCCTATTGAAAGCAAGCGGCAGTTTATCAATTTAAGACAGGGATGAGGAATAGCTTTGCTAATAAGGTTTTTGCTTCGCGTCACTAAAAAGCATCATCGATTTTTCAACCTTATCATTTATCATGTGATAGCTTTTAACGTAATTGGGAGGGAATATGACTGTATCACTCAGGCTACCTGACGACATTCAGAATCGCTTACAACGTCTGGCACAGCTGACTGGACGTAGTAAATCGTCTTATATGATTGAAGCGATTCGCGAACATCTTGATGACCTTGAAGATTTATATCTTGCTGAACAGCGTTTAGCCGATATTCGTAGCGGAAAAACTCAAACCATTCCAATCGAAGATGTGATGAAACGCTATGGCTTGGAAAATTGAGTTTGATCTTGCAGCGGAACGAGAGTTAGATAAATTAGACCCTCAGATAGCTAGGCGAATCCTTAGGTTTCTTGTCGATCGCGTAGCTATTTTGGATGATCCACGCAGTATTGGCGAAGCGCTAAAAGGCTCAAAACTAGGCTGTTTTTGGAAATATCGAGTAGGTGACTACCGAATTATTAGCAGCATAGAAGATGGCGCTTTGAAGATTTTGGTTGTGAAAATTGGTAATCGGCGTGAGGTTTATCGATAATCGTCCCCAAAATCGAGCAAGATTTTTAAACCTTCCGAAAAATCAAATCCCAAACCCCATGCCCTAAATTCAGGCCGCGATTTTCAAATTTGGTTAAAGGTCGATATTCAGGGCGAGGGCAATAATCGCCGCTTGGACTACTGTTCTGTAACAACTTGGCTTCGGTCAAAATGCCGAGCATGTCTTTGGCGTAATGCGCCCAGTCGGTCGCGGCGTGGAAATAACCATCGCTGGCTAATTTTTTATGCAGCAATTCGACAAAACTGGGGCGAACGATTCGCCGTTTGTGGTGGCGACGTTTTTGCCAAGGGTCGGGGAAGAATAAATGGACGCCCGCCAAACTATTATCGGCAATTTTTTGTTCGAGAATCTCGATAGCGTCGTGGTGATAAATCCGCACGTTATTGATATTGCGTTGTTCCAGCAACATCATTAAATGACCAACACCAGGGCGATGCACTTCGATACCGATGTAATTCAAATCAGGATTAGCTTCGGCCATATCCGCCAAACTGCTGCCATTACCAAAGCCAATTTCTAAAATCAGCGGGGCTTGGCGACCGAATACTTGGGCAAAATCATAATTTTTTTCGGGCGATAAACAAAATTTCTCGCTGTGATTTTGCAGCGCCAGCTCTTGACCAGCGGTTGCGCGGCCTTGGCGACGGATGAAGCTTTTAATTTTGCTGGGGTCGATTTTTAACGAGTCGGTCATGGCGGCGATAGTCGGCGCAGTCTGGCTGCGCCGATACGATAAGAAGATTAAAGAAATAAACCATCAATCGGCGAAGAAGCCGAGGCAAAACGCTTGCGTGGCATACGACCAGCTAGGAAAGCTTCACGACCGGCTTCAATGCCTTTTTTCATCGCTGAAGCCATTAACACTGGATTTTGCGCAGCAGCAATCGCGGTGTTCATCAATACGCCATCACAACCCAACTCCATCGCCATTGCCGCATCTGAAGCTGTACCAACACCCGCATCTACCAAAATCGGCACCTTGGCGTTTTCGACGATGGTTAAGATGTTGTATGGGTTACGAATCCCTAAGCCAGAACCAATCGGCGCTGCTAATGGCATCACCGCCACGCAGCCGATTTCTTCCAACCGCTTGGCGGCAATCGGGTCGTCGTTGGTGTAAACCATGACATCAAAGCCGTCTTTAACCAACATTTCCGCAGCGATATAGGTTTGAGCTACGTCTGGGAATAAGGTTAATTGATCGGCCAATACTTCCAGCTTGACCAATTTATGACCGCCTAATAATTCGCGCGCTAAGCGGCAAGTTCTGACCGCATCTTCGGCGGTATAACAGCCAGCAGTGTTAGGCAAAATCGTGTATTTATCGGGTGAAATCACATCTAACAAGCTTGGCTCATTGGGATTTTGGCCGATATTGGTACGGCGAATCGCTACCGTGATAATTTCTGCACCGCTGGCTTCGGTCGCCAAACGGGTTTGTTCCAAATCTTTGTATTTACCGCTGCCAACCAATAAACGTGAACGGTATT
>JBEGMT010000225.1:0-3213 GCA_041182925.1 Pseudomonadota bacterium
GTAGAAGCCTTGTAATTCAGGGCGTGTGAAGCCTTCAACTTCAATCGTTAATAATGCTGATTGAATGTGGCGTTCAAATTCTTCGTGAGAGGCAGTTTTCAATGCTGCAGGACGACCAAAAATCACCTGTTTAATCGGTAATTGTGCTCTGACAGACGCTGCATTCAATACCGAATTATCAACCGGCACTTCGCGCCATTTGATAATGGGTAAATTAAATTCTGCAAAATGCGCTTCAACTAATTGCGCGGCAGCAGAATCGTAATGGGCGTGATCTTCTGGAAAGAAAAAGTTAGCAACGCCAAAGTCACCAAGGTTTAAATCAGTAATGCCAGTGACTTTGCGGAAAAAATTTAACGAAAGGTCGATATTAACCCCGGCGCCATCACCAATCCCTTCCGCGCTCATGCCGCCACGGTGTGGAATTGTGCACAAGGCTTCGTGCGATTTCACTAAAACATCGTGAGTTTGCTTGCTGTCCTTACGGGTAATAAAACCAACACCGCAGCTATCCTGCGATAAATCGGCATCGTAAAGCGTATTGGTTGATGTGCTTTCCTGGGCGTTTTTGATCATTGCTATCCAGATCCTGTCTTGCTGTTTAAATGCGTTATCGGTTATTTGCTTAACCGATAGTGGCGTTTATGGTTTTTCTGCTTGCTGCGTGTTAGAGTCAGCAAAAACAGCGAAAACCTTGCATATTTATCCTGATTTTCAGTCAGTGAAACTTTCCAACTATAACACGCGACGGGGCTTCTGTCATTCGGTCAAACATGCAAACAAGAGCGTAATCGCTGACTTTACTTTAAAAAACTAAGCTAATCCTGTGATATTGATATGAAACAAGAATTTGATGTGGTCGTTGTTGGTGGTGGTATGGTCGGTGCGGCAGTGGCTTGTTGCTTGGGTGGTAGCAACTTAAAAGTAGCGGTTATTGAGTCACAAGTCCCAGAAGCCTTTGATGAACAACAACCCCACGACTTGCGGGTTTCGGCTTTAAGTATTGCCTCAAAACACATTTTAGAAGCAGTTGGTGCTTGGCAAGGCATTATCGACAGACGCAGTTGTCCATTCAAACGGATGCGGGTTTGGGAAACCGCTGGTGACACTACTTTTAACAGTGATGACATTAAATACCCCGAGTTAGGCTACATCGTCGAAAACCGCATAACCCAATTAGCGCTTTTAGAGCGTTTACCGAGTTTCGACAACATTCAATTATTGATGCCGGCCACCATCACCAAAATCAACTATAACGGTAATGATTCGGAATTGATTTTAGCCGATGGTCAGGTTTTGAATGCCAAATTATTGATTGCTGCTGATGGTGGGCAATCCCGCGTCAGACAAGCGGTGGGTTTAGGTGTCACCAGTTGGGATTACAACCAACACGCTTTGGTGATTTACATCGAAACCGCCTATCCGCAACAAGACATTACTTGGCAACGATTCGTTGCTAGCGGCCCACAAGCCTTTTTGCCATTAAGCGGTAACTACGGTTCGATTGTTTGGTATCAATCACCAGATGAAGTGCGTCGTTTAAAAGCTTTGCCATATGAACAATTGCAGGCTGAATTAGTTGCCGCTTTCCCTGATTGCCTAGGCGAAGTGAAACAAATTTTAGGGGTTGCCAGTTTCCCATTAAAACGCCAACACGCGCAAAGCTATATCAAACCTGGCGTAGCCTTGGTAGGGGATGCGGCGCATATGATTAACCCATTAGCGGGTCAGGGTGTGAATATTGGTTTATTGGATGCGGCGGCTTTGGCTGAAGTGTTAATTCAAGCCCATCAACAAGGCAAGAACATTGCTGATATGGCGGTTTTACGTCGCTATGAAAGCTTGCGCCGCAATGAAAATCTGAAAATGATGACTTTGATGGATGTATTTTACCGATTCTTTAGTAACGACATCTTGCCCGTAAAACTGTTGAGAAACTTGGGGCTTGGCTTAGCTCAACGGATTAGCCCTGCGAGAATTAAAGTCATGAAAGCGGCAATGGGTATCGAGGGTAATTTGCCAAAACTCGCTAAAGGTCAGTTATTGCTATAAAGCGGATTTGATTTAAAGCGAGGTCATTTAAATGACCTCGCTTATCTTTGTTAAACCGTTAAAGTTCCAAAGGATTGTCAGGATTAATCCCATCCATAAAGGGTAAGCGACGGTCTTCATTAGTAATTTGATAGACCTTACCCAACCAGTTATTAAACACAGCCTTAGCAGTATCTCGCCAAGTATTGTCTAAATGTGGAATGATTTGATCTTCCGGCATCCGATCTAAAACCAAACCTTTCGCCTTCGCGGTTTTAACATGTTCAGCATAATTCGCTAACAAGGCTTGTCCTTCGCTATCGAAATAATGTTCAGGAAAGGGCGGGTAATCATCACGTTCGCCACTGTAAAAGCGTAAAACTTCGCGCTTATATTCTTTTAGCAAACTAATATCGTCATATTCCGGATGTCCTTGAAAATAAACAATCCGAAATCCATCAGGACTAACCGCTAAATGCACCCCAGCTTGTTGACTAGCAACCAACACTTTCAATCCGTGCTGTTTCATTTCCGATTCAAATACCTCATTGAAGCGTGAATGGGGCACATCAAAACGGGTGTTGATTTCGGCAATTAACGGATGAGTGCGATCAACAACTTTATGTGAATAAACCCCCCAGCGTTTAGCTGGTAGCCGAGTTCGCTCAACGCCATAACAATGTTGAATCAGCGCATGAGTAGCTAAGCAAGAGCACAAAATCGATGTGACATTTTGTTTCGCCCATTCAAAGACTTCTGTTAGCGGTTGCCAAAATGCTTCGTCTTGCAAATGATCGTGGGTGACATTAGCGCCACTGATGATTAAAGCATCCAAACCATCTTGTTTGATTTGCTCGAAAGATTCGTAATATTTTTCGATATGAGCCAATGCATCTGGGCCACGTTCCAAGCCTTGGATAGTGAAAGGGTGAACATGAAATTGGGCGATTTGATTGCAGGCACCTACTAAACGGAAAAACTGCCTTTCGGTTGCTTCCAAAGCCGCATCCGGCATGATGTTCAACAAGCCAATATGTAATTCGCGAATCGACTGATGGCTAGCTCTATCAGCCGTTAATATTTCTTCGCCTTCTTCCTGTAAACGGTGAAAAGTCGGTAAATCGGTATGAGCAACTAAAGGCATTACGGTAACTCACTCAATTTTGTTGTTGTGCAATCGCA
>JBEGMT010000226.1:0-4438 GCA_041182925.1 Pseudomonadota bacterium
TTAATACACTAATAGAATCATTCATAAACAAACTCATCCATGGCTGAAGAAAGCGATCTCGAAAAAACCGAAGAAGCCTCACCTCGAAGATTGGAAAAAGCTCGTGAAGAGGGCGATATTCCAAGATCCAAAGAACTATCGACTTTTGCTGGACTGATGGCTGCTGCATTGGGTTTGTGGTTAACAGGTAGCCAAATCGTTACCCAATTACAAAATATCATTAAAAGCGGTTTGGATTTTGACCATCAATTGATTGAGAACACAGCTAGTACGACTAGTGTTGATTTTAGTAGCGAGATCATCAATCTGGCGATTAACTTTTTACCTTTTTTTATGATTGTGATGCTGATAGGGATTCTTTCACCCGTTCTGGTCGGTGGCTGGATCTTTAATAGTAAAGCAATGGAACCCAAACTCGATAAATTGGATCCGATTAAAGGTTTTGGAAATATTATTTCTAAAAATTCTTTGGTTGAACTACTTAAATCGATTTTAAAAACTATTTTGATCGGCACGGTTAGCTGGTTTGTAACAAAATCGATGATTTATGACATTTTAGCCCTTTCAATTCAACCATTTAGAATAGCTAGCCACAATCAGGGACAAATACTGCTGATATGCTTTATAACTATTTCAGCGGCCTTCGCTATAATCGCTATGCTTGATGCACCGTATCAACTACATCGTTACGGCAAAAAATTAATGATGACGCGCCAGGATCTCAAAGATGAGGCTAAAGAATCAGAAGGTAATCCTGAAACCAAAGCCAAAATTCGTTCTATCCAAAGAGAAATGGCTAGAAAACGTATGATGGCAGAAGTACCAAAAGCAGATGTCGTCATTATCAACCCGACCCATTACGCAGTAGCACTTAGCTACCCCGAAGATAGCGATTTTGCGCCAATCGTGGTCGCCAAAGGTTTGGGTGAAGTGGCACTTAAAATCCAAGAAATTGCTAAGGATCACCGTATCATGGTCGTAGAAGCCCCCATGTTAGCCAGAGCGCTTTATACACACGCAAATTTAGATCAGGAAATACCGACAACCCTTTTCACCGCTGTTGCTCAAGTGTTGGCCTATGTATTTCAAATGCGGGATTGGAAAAATATGGGTGGAGATGAACCGATATTTCCAGACCAAATTAATGTACCTAAAGAACTTGATCCACTCAATGGATCACAACCTTAATAATTATGGACTTGCTCAATCGACTTAATAGCAAAGCATTAGCTGCGCCACTGTTAGTGATCATCATGTTGGCTTTGATGGTTTTGCCTGTCCCTGCATTTGCTCTGGATTTTTGTTTTAGTTTCAACATTTCGTTGTCAATTATCGTCCTACTTACTGCACTTTATACAGTTAACCCGTTGGATTTTATGGTGTTTCCATCGGTACTGTTGATTACTACGATTTTAAGACTGTCATTAAACGTTGCTTCAACCAGAATTGTGTTAACTGAAGGCCATAATGGTCCTGATGCTGCGGGAAAAGTAATTGAAGCTTTCGGCCATTTCTTGATTGGTGGCAATTATCTAGTCGGCGGGGTGGTGTTTATTATTTTAACCATCATCAACTTCGTGGTAATTACCAAAGGTGCTGGTCGAATCGCCGAAGTCGGTGCGCGGTTTGCTTTAGATGCTATGCCGGGTAAGCAAATGGCCATTGATGCCGATTTGAATTCAGGCCTAATTGGTGAAGAAGACGCCAAAAATCGCCGTCGTGAAGTGTCGCAAGAAGCCGAGTTTTATGGAGCAATGGACGGTGCCAGTAAGTATGTTCGCGGTGATGCGATTGCGGGTATCGTGATTGTTATCGTTAATATGCTTGGTGGTCTAATTGTTGGGATGATTCAACATGAGCTGGATTTTTCTGAAGCGATTGAAACATACACTCTATTGGCGATTGGTGATGGACTGGTTGCACAAATTCCTTCCTTATTAATCTCGATTGCCGCTGGTGCGGTTGTATCTCGAGTAGCTAATGAACAAGATCTTGGTAGCCAGATGGTCAACCAGTTGTTCATGAAAACCCAGGTTTTATATATCACTGCTGCTATTGTTGGCGGTTTAGGAATTATTCCCGGAATGCCTCATCTGTCATTCTGGCTTTTATCAGCGATTATCGGCAGTCTGGCCTATGCCTTTGATAAAAAACGCAGTTCTGAAATGATTATCGAAACCGTTCCTAGCTCAATGGTCATGCCGGAGCTGGAAGAAGTCAGCTGGTCAGATGTCACAGCTATCCAAACCTTAAGCCTTGAAATTGGTTATCGATTAATCAGTATGGTTGATCAAAATCAAAACGGTGAATTACTGAGACGGGTTAAAGGTGTAAGACGGAAATTTGCTCAAGAAATTGGTTTTTTACCGCCTGTTGTTCACATTAAAGACAATCTAGAGCTAAAACCTTCTGAGTACCGGATTTTTCTGAAAGGCGTGGAAATGGGTGCTGGTGAAGCACATGCTGGGCAATTTTTAGCGATTAATCCTGGCATGGTTACTGGTCATCTGGATGGTATGGAAACCACAGATCCAGCCTTCGGTTTACCAGCAATCTGGATAGAAAGCCGTCTTCGTGAACAAGCACAAGCTATGGGATATACAGTTGTCGACGCAAGCACCGTTGTCGCTACTCACTTAAATCATCTAATGTTTTCAAACGCATCCGAATTCTTGGGACGTCAAGAACTGCAAGCATTACTAGACCATATTGCTAAAGAACACCCAAAACTAGTCGAAGACTTAGTCCCCAAAATCCTGCCGCTATCATTACTGCAAAAAGTGTTACAGAATCTATTAACTGAAGATATTGATTTACGCGACATAGCAACTATTCTAGAAACCATATGCGAATATGCACCGCAAACCCAAGACCCTGACATTCTGACCTCAATGGTGAGAATCGGTTTAAGAAGATCTATTATCCACTCAATTTTCCAAGGTAAAACTGAGTTACATGTGATGACGCTAGATAACCGTCTGGAACAATTGCTTATTCAAACAGCACAAACCAGTGGTCTTGATGGTGCAGGTATTGAACCAGGTCTTGCTGACAATTTAGCTAAACAAACTATTAAAGGCACCGCTCTCCAAGAGGACATGGGACACCCACCGGTTTTGCTTGTTTCTGCAGTACTTAGACCAATGCTGGCTAAGTTTTTACGCAAAAACACACCTCAGCTTAAAGTGCTTTCTTATGCAGAAATTCCCGAAACATTTGACATCAAAGTAACCAACCTTGTTGGAGCTCTATAAGATGAAAGTCAATCGATTTATAGCACCGACCTCGAGAGAAGCCTTGATTCAAGTACGTCAGGCACTTGGTGATGATGCCGTGATACTCTCCAATCGTGATACACCAGAAGGCGTTGAAATCCTGGCATCGAGTGAAACATCACTTAATTCATCTCTTGATGTATTAATTCCACCTACCAACCATCTGCAACCGAAATTGATCAGTTCGCCAGTGCAGTCCCCAGCTGCAGAGCTGGAGCTCGCCAAAGTCATGTCAGAAATTCGCGCCATGAGAGGTTCCTTAGAAGCACAGCTCAATGCACTTAGCTCACATGAACAACCTAAAAATCCAATCAAATCTGCGGTTTTTAAAGAACTGCTGGCGATTGGCTTTAGCGCAAATCTGTGTCGCTATATCGCTAAACACATACCTCAACATTTAAGTGAAGAACAAGCCTTAAGTTGGGCAAAAGCAGTTCTAACGCACAATTTAAAAACATTAGCAGATGAAAACGAAGTGTTGGCAAAAGGTGGTATTTTTGCCTTAGTGGGTCCAACAGGCGTCGGTAAAACCACCACCACCGCAAAATTAGCTGCACGTTTCGTATTGCGACATGGTGCTAATAAACTGGCATTAATCAACACCGATAGCTACCGAATAGGTGCGCCGGAACAAGTGCGAATTTATGGAAAAATTCTTGGCGTTTCAGTCTACTCGGTTCGCGATGAAACCGACCTAAAAAATACCCTAGAGTTGCTTAAAGATAAACACAGCATCTTGATTGACACTGTCGGTATGAGTCAACGCGATCAAACTATCGCCGAACAAATCGCTATGCTATCGCGGGGCGATCAAGCGATTAATCGACTACTATGTTTGAACGCCACCAACTCAATCGAAACACTCAATGAAGTCATAGAAGCGCATTCAGGTTCTGATCTTACAGGATGCATTCTGACTAAGCTTGATGAAGCAGTGACTATCAGTAATGCATTGGATGTTGTATTACGTCACAAGTTAAAAATCTTCTACACAGCGATAGGTCAAAGAGTACCTGAAGATCTTGAGTTAGCTGATGCCAAGCAATTAGTTGACCAGGCTTACCAAAGACGTCATTCAAAAAGTTCATCACGCTTGAAAGACGATGAGATTGCCATGCTTATGGATGACAACTTCGATAATGATACATTAGACTCTTAAGCTT
>JBEGMT010000227.1:0-5261 GCA_041182925.1 Pseudomonadota bacterium
TTATTACTCAGCCCCGTCAGTTTCGCCGTCACCGCCTTACCGGTCAGCGAAGTCGCTCCAGGCATTTATCTACATTTATCCGATCATCACTGGCCAGACCGCGACAACCACGGCGAAATCGCCAATATCGGTTTTATCGTTGGCGATAAATGCGTCGCGGTTATCGACAGCGGCGGCAGCCCACAACAAGGCATCGCCTTACGCAACGCCGTCAAACAAGTCACTAGCACCCCGATTTGCTATGTAATCAACACCCACGTCCACCCCGACCACATCTACGGCAACCTAGCGTTTAAAGGCGCTGGTGTGCAATTTGTCGGCCACCACAAACTCGCCCGCGCCATGGCCAGCCGCGCCCCGCATTACATCAGCCGTGCCGATGAATTGCTCAACATCCACGTAGACCAAGACAACATCATCCCGCCCGATATTGAAGTCAAAGACAGCTTAACCCTCGATTTAGGCAATCGCAGTTTGCTATTAACCGCCCACCCAACCGCCCACACCGACAACGATTTAAGCATTTACGATAAAACCACCAACACCATGTGGCTGGCGGATTTATTGTTTTTAGAACACATTCCGGTGATTGATGGCAGTTTAAAAGGCTGGTTAAACGAATTAACTAAACTCGAAAAAAACCAATATAAATTGGTTATTCCAGGTCACGGCAAATTGGTTAAAGACTGGCCAGTTTCAATGCAAGCCGAAAAAAACTACCTAACCCAACTCAGCAACGAAATCAGAACTGAAATCAAAAGTGGTAAGACTTTGGAACATGCGGTAGCCAATGTTGGCTTAAATGCGAAAAACCAATGGCAACTTTACGAACAATTTCACCGGAAAAATGTGACGTTAGGGTTTGCGGAGTTGGAGTGGGAGGATTGATGTACTCCCATCCATAAATCTTTAAGCGTAGCCTAAAGTTGCTTAAACCTGTCACATAAGTAGTAGAATTAAAGCAATCAGGCATTAATCGGATGAAGATGTAACGAATTTAATGGATTGCAAATTTTTATGCCAGATTACTTACTCGATAATTTCTGTAAACTGCAAGCCTAAAATTAGGCTTATTTTTATTAGAAATCCAAGCTATAAATCAAACCATGTTTAGTTGATAGAAAGCAGAAAAAACACAATATTTTAATTACTTATGATACATCAATTTAGAATTTACCAAGAAGAAGATTTTTCAGGAAAAATTGAAAACAAACTAGACCCTAAAAAACTAGAAAACACGTTAACTGATTATTTTGAAAATCCTTATAACTTTTATTCTGACTCAATTAGCATAGAATTCTAAGATGACAGAAAAAGTATAATCATAAAAATAACATCTGAAAAACAAAAACATGAAGTTAAAAACGACTTAAACAACTACATTCGAAAAATAAATAATTCACATAACACAATAATAATATTTGACAAAATACAACCTATTGAAACAGAGCACCAAATTCGCCACCTTAGGCCAAAGAATCGAAATCCCAAGGTGGCGAAAAATAAAAAACAAGCCACATATGCAATCAATATAATGAAACTTATAAAAATTACAGCATCAATGATATTTTTATTAGCATCGTTTGGATGCGATGAAAGAACTGGAACCAAAGATAGACAAACCGCTTCGACAGTTACTCCGACGAAAGAATTGTCTGCAGAAGAGAAGCTCATCAAACTTCAGAAAGAAGCTGAAGAAGGAAACTCAACTGCACAATCTAATCTTGCTATGAAATATGAATCTGGAGATGGAGTGCCAAAAGATATTGCTAAAGCAATAGAATGGTATCAAAAGTCATCCATTCAAGGTAATACATCAGCTCAATCTAATCTTGGCTATATATATTATAAAGGTAGTGATATTTCAAAGAACTTTCCTGTTGCCTTCGATCTAATTCAAAAGGCAGCAGCACAAAATGAACCTAGTGCTCAATTTAGACTAGGTATTATTTATGCATATAGCACGGATATACCTAAAGACAACCTAAAAGCCTTAGAGTGGATTGAAAAATCAGCCTCACGAGGATATGTTCCTGCCGAACGTAAATTAGGTGATTTATACTTTTCCGGTGACTTAGGTGTATCTAAGGACATTAACAAAGCAATTTATTGGCATGAGAAAGCTGCTAACGATGGAAATGCAACAGACAAAGGAACTCTCGCGCACTTTTTCAAAATCGGCCTTGGCGTTCCTAAAAACGTATTAAAAGCAATTGAATGGTATCAAAAGTCTGCTGATGAAGGAAATATCTATGCAATTAATGCTATTGGTCGTATATATAAAGATGGGGAAGGATTGCCTAAAGATTTAGGTAAAGCATTTGATTGGTTTCAAAAAGGGGCCAATCTAGGCGATGCAGATTCACAATATTCACTTGGACTCATGTATGAATCTGGTAATGGAATACCAAAGGATGCCAGCAAAGCATTTTATTGGTATCAAAAATGCGCAGCTCAAGGAGAATTAATGGCGCAATACGAAATTGGTTGGAGATATTTTCAAGGTGATGGCGTTCCAAAAGATTTGATCCTAGCATATGCATGGTTAAACTTAGCAGCAGCTCAAACACAAGACCACCCTTTTGTACTAGTTGCAAAAAAAGACCGAGATAATATTGAAAAAAGATTGAGCTCCGTCGAACGTATAGAAGGGCAAAAACTTGCATCAAATTGGAAAAAAGGTGATAACTTTCAGGAATCCAATGGCAGATCTCCCGAAACACAGATCACTAAAACAAAACCCACTGAGCTAACTAAACAAAGTACCGGTACAGCTTTCGCAGTCAGCAATGACGGATATGCTTTAACTAATCATCATGTCATAAACGGTTGTACTGAAATTAAAGCTACTGGTCACGAAGAAGTAGTAAAAGTAATAACTTCTGACAGCGTAAATGACCTTGCCCTATTACAACTCTCTAACACAACTGATGATGTAGCAAAACTGAATCCAGAGCCAAGTAAACTTAGACAAGGGGAGGATGTTATCGTATTCGGCTACCCTCTCAATTTTGTACTTTCATCAGGAGGAAACCTCACGCTCGGTACAGTTAGCGCATTAACTGGGTTAGGGAATAATACTAATCAAATTCAAATAACAGCGCCAATTCAACCAGGATCTAGCGGTAGCCCAGTATTAGATAAACGAGGTAACGTCATAGCAATGGTATCTATGAAACTTGATGATGGCAAAATGGCAGAAGCAACAGGACAAATAGGCCAGAATGTCAATTTCGCCATCAATGGGCAAACTGTTAGAGCATTTCTTGATAACAACAAAGTTTCTTACAAGAATGGCGGTGGTTTTTTCTCACATGATAAGGATAATGCCGATATTGCCGATGAAGCACGAAAATGGACAATGCTGGTGGAATGCTGGAAGTAAAAACCAACCTCGTAAAGGGGATACGCCCCGATAGTCATTAAAGAAACAATGAACACAGCCCAACTAAAATCCTTAGCCGTTTTTTCCTATTCGCCATTATTGGTTTTTGGCGTTAACCGAAAATATGTATCGGGATAAAGCATTGAATGTGATTACTTACATCCAAAATCCACGGATTAAAGCCTTCCTTTCCTTATTCAGCTTATTTCTGATTGACATTGCCCCAGTGCCTGTCACACCAGTTATCGCCTTTGGCATTATTTTGGTCAGGCCGCTGTGGTTTTATCGGGTGGTGGTGAGTGTTTATTCACACTTAGATTGAAAGCTTTTGATACCGACTCAGGCTTTCACCCCTAGAGCTGTTACAATTTTAAAAACAGTTTCTGGTTATAGAGGTACAAGCCATGCAGCTAACTTTAGACATACCCGATCAATACTTGCAAAACCACACGGCAATACAAACGGCGCAACAGATTAAGCTATACGCCGCCCTACTTATGTTCCAATCAGGCCAGTTATCTCGTGGCGCAGCTTGTGAGTTTGCCGGTGTAGACATTTATGATTTTTTCACCGCTTGCAAACAACATCAAATCAGCGTGATTAATGCTTCAGAAGACTCTATTGAAGCCGATGTTTTGCGCTTTCAGCAACGGTACAATTAATGATAGTGATTGCTGATAGTTCCGCATTAGTGGCTTTATCAATCTGTGATTGCTTATCGGTTTTAGATGACTTGTTCGGTGAAGTCAAAGTCCCTCAGGCTGTTTATGATGAAGTTTGTATTTTCGGCAAAGCCGAATCTAAATCATTAAGCATCTATCTACACGATAAAGTTTGCGATATATCAACCGCCATTCATATTGAAAAAACCAATGGTTTGGGAAAAGGTGAATTGGCCGCAATCAATCTGTACAAACAATTAGCCGCCGATTTATTGTTGATTGATGACGCACGCGCCAAGAAGATTGCTTACATCAACAATGTAGAGGTGATGGGTAGTCTAGGCGTGCTATTACTAGCCAAACAAAAAGGACTAATAAGTGCAATTAGACCTTTTATTGATAGATTGCGAAGTTCAGATATTTTTATCAGCGACCATTTGCTAGAGCGATTATTAGTCATAGCTGGTGAGTGATGTTTTGATCAAATCAAACCGCAGAATGGGTTTTTAGCCAATCTTTCAGAGCATCATTGATACGGGTTTGCCAACCTTTGCCGGTGGCTTTGAAAGCATCCACCACTTCAACATCAAGACGAATACCAGTAAATACTTTGGGATTACCTTTTCGCGGTCTGCCCGCTTTAGGCTTGAGCATTTCGGCAGCTACCGCTGCACCAAAAATTTCAGGTAAAACTTCAGCTGCAGGCCGCATACGTTGAAATTCAACATCATTTAATTCAAAAGTATCTGGATCAGCAACTATGCCAGCATTGATTTTGGCGTCTTCTGCTTCGGTAGGCATGATGATGTTAGTGTTCATAGCGTTTGACCTCTCTACGGTTGGCTTTTCTCAAACTAATAATACGAATTTTGGAATCACGCGGCGTAAACACCAAGCAATACAATCGATCTTCGATTAAACCATAGGCCATGAATCGAGGCTCTCCGTAATCCTTGCGACTATCAGACTCGATAACCGCGTTTGCCCAATCGAATTGCTCAGCCGATTCGAAATGTACCTGATGGTTTTCCAGATTAAGCGCCAGCTTATTATCATCCCATTCATAGATCATATCAATTATTGTATTAACAAAAATATAAACATCAACTATTTGTTACAGCAGTTACCAGTCACTTGATTCTAGTCGAGAATTTTTTTAGTGCTCGGAGACATCCCTATTTATCAAAATAAAAGGTAATATTTACCACTACATT
>JBEGMT010000228.1:0-10391 GCA_041182925.1 Pseudomonadota bacterium
GGTACCCGGTAGCTGGACGGTGCAGCAAGGTCATGATTTAGTCGAAACTATTGAACTTCAGTTAATGACGCTATTTGATCATCTCGACATCGACACCCATTTGGAACCGATTGAAGACCAAGCTTCTTGGCGACATTAAGGACAACTATGCCTGACACTTTATTGATTATTGAAGACGAAGTTTTACTCGGCTCGGAATTAGCCCGATTTTTCCGCAAGCGCAATTGGGATGTAACACTGGCGCGCGATTTAAAAGAAGCTGAACAATATCTTTGTCAGGAAAGCATAGACCCATTGGTGGTGTTATCGGATATGAATTTGCCGGATGGCAATGCTTTAGATTTTTTAGAGTCAATCAAAAGCAAAATTGCCAGTAGCGAATGGATACTGGTTACCGGTTATGGCAGCGTGGCAGATTCGGTACGGGCGGTGCGTTTGGGGGCTTATGACTTTATCGAAAAACCCTGTGATCCTGAACGCTTAAATTTATTAGTCGAAGGCGCAGCTCGGAGTGCTCGCGCTCAACGCCGGTTACAACAACAAACCGAAGCCGAAAACAGCCGCTATAGCCTTGATGCTTTAATTGGTAACAGTTTGGTCACCAGCAATTTACGGCAAATGATTAAACAAATGGCCAATGTGCCGTTTTCCAGTTTAATCATCAGCGGCGAAACCGGTAGTGGCAAAGGCTTAATCGCGCGAATTTTGCATTACACCGGCAGCCGCGCCCAAGCGCCGTTGATTGAAATCAATTGCGCAGCCCTACCCCGCGAATTATTGGAATCGGAATTATTTGGCTACGAAGCAGGTGCCTTTACCGGCGCTAAAAAACGCCATCGTGGTTTATTTGAACAAGCCCACACCGGCACCCTGTTTTTGGATGAAATTGGCGAAATGGATTTGGATTTGCAAACCAAACTGTTAAAAGCGGTGGAAGATTTGCGGATTCGCCGCTTGGGTAGCGAAACCGAGATTGCAATTGATGTGCAAATTATCGCCGCCACCAATCTGGACTTAGTTCGCAAAGTCGAGCAAGGCCAATTCCGAAGCGATTTGTATCATCGCTTGAATGTGATGAGTTTGCGGGTGCCATCACTAAAAGAGCGTAAGCAAGATTTGGAACAATTAGTGCCGTTATTTATTGCTGATAGCAATCGCAAATCGGCGAAAAATGTCCGGCATATTTCCCAACAGGCTTGGGAGATGATTAAAAACTATAACTGGCCGGGTAATATTCGCGAATTAAGCAATGTTTTGGAACGCTGCGTTTTGCTGGCGAATGATGAACATTTGCCGGAACAATGGCTGCAATTAAGCAATCCAGCCCCTAAGACCAGCCATTTCAACCCAAATAATGGCATTTTCTTGCCTTTAGACGGTAGTTTGAGTTTGCAGGATATTGAGAAATATGTGATTCAGGAGGTTTTGAACCGTACTGATGAAAACGTCACTGCAGCGGCAAGAATGCTGGGGACGACGCGTGAGACTTTGCGTTATCGGGTGCAAAAATATAATTTGCGTTGTAAGCCCTGAATAAATCAAAGTGGTTTTACTGGGACCGTTGTACGACTGTGATTATCCAACAGGTAGGCATGATTTTTCTCCACTATCGACCACTATAATCGATCCATTCCCATTTGCTTTAGCACCTAAAGGCAATTAGCTTTAAGCGTTACGTTTCTGAATTTCCACTAATATTTTATCGACTTCTTTTCTTGGCAGATAATCCAAATCCCAGTGGCTTGTGTAGTTTTCCTTTAAACGTCTTTTGCCTTTGTGCAGTTGCTCCTGCTCTTTATTTACAGCAAAAGCAGCTGTGCTGATAGGTTTTTCAGCACGGTCGATCGGATTTTCTAAATATCGATCGCCCTTTAGCAGACTAATCATTTTTGCAACCAGTGTATTCATAAAAGCTATTCCTCGATCTGTTTTTTACCGGTAAAAGGAAGCTGCTTCCAAACGTGTAAAAAGCCAATTGCACCCGATTGCAGTTTCTGATTCTCGTCAATGACATGCATCCGATTCATTAGCTGTTCCCATTTTCGCAAATGCATTATTGTCATTGGCAGTATGCCTCAATTGATATTGATTACTTTATCGAGTTTTTTGATTGGATTGATTCAATGGTGCAGATGGGACATTGATCATCATGCAAACAGGTGACTTTTGGCATAGAAGCTGTTGCTCTCACTTGGTGTGACATATTAGAAAACTCGAACAGCACGCGCACTAAGCTTACTGTATTTATTATAACGATCTTGGTCGCCGTTCCCGAAGCCTTGGATCCATGCGCTGTTGTTGTCCAGCTCGGTAGCACTCCAATAGTCATCCTTAGCAAAACCGCCCACCACGTTTCTATGTTCATATAACACTTTTAATTCCGTCTTTGTCGGTAAATGCCAACCAGATCCGTGAGCGCTGGCAGCTGTGACAGCATCAGTCCAATTTAATGAATTGATCTCATCAGCTAATTTCGCTTCCAGACCATGTTCACCCGAATCATCAAGATAATAGACCTTGCCACCTTGAGGGCCTCTGTCGCCGAGCGCATAGATTACAGCGGACTTATGACTATTGCTATTTGGAACTGCCGTACCAACAGTACTTTCCGCTTCTACAGCATGCGACAATAACAAACCTCCAGCCAATAAGACCTTTTTTGCTTTTTGTTTGAGTTTAATCATGTACTACTCCTTATTTCTGTTTGGCTGTTTACAGTGGCTTATGCGGCACTTTAAGTAAGTTGTTCCCGCCTAAAATTCACTGGGGTGTACCGCACCAACTATTCTGGTCGGTAATATCAAGCACTCAATTAACGACAGTTACCATGCCATCAACTCCAAAGATTTACCTCGCTATCTTGCCGAGTTTTTTATCGGTTTAATGAGGTTCAATCTACAAACTATCAATACCCCAGAGACTCATCGCTGCCGCCAATGCTAGGCCGATTACTCAAATTGGCTGAGGGTTATCGGTAATCAGGAAATTAATTGAATTCAGAGTGAAGATTCCATGAAACGCCTAAAGTACAAACCCACGATCACAATCGACAACCCCGTGGATGAATGTGCCATCATGGACATTAAACACCGTCATAAACTTTCAGATGACCTGTGAACTTGAAGCGTTCGCAAAAACCTAAGGTACTTAAAAAATCCTTAAAGAATTTGCCGGACGCAAAGTCGACAAACTGCGCTTGATGTCATTGCTACACTTGAATCGAGTATGCAAATTACTCCTCTCGCAGACAAGACTATTAAACATTACGGCCAGATTCGCGCAGATTTGCAACAGCGTGGATTAATAATTGGTAATAACGATCTCTGGCTTGCTGCCGATGCGCATGCCGAAGGCTGGGCATTGGTCACTAATAGTGAACATGTGTTTATTAGGGTAAACGGGCTAAATATTGAAAACTGAGTAGTAGTAGCCTCGAAATCAAGTCTAGATCGTGACGCGGCATGTCTTGCCAATCTCGATCCTTGGATAGGTCATTTGCGTGTTGATCAAGTTCATCAGGGAAATTGATTCATCGATTTTTCTGGTGCCCGGCGAATTTACCAAAAACGAAACAACCTGTATGTTGGTCCTTAACAGCATCGCGCACAAGGTTGTGGAGAGCAGGCGAGGAAAAATGAGCTCACATGTCTTTGGCTTTCGCGGTCATCCCGTCAACCGAATACATAATTCGGCATGGAAGAAGGCTTGGCGCAGAGCGGGATTGCCGGTTGGGGATCAGGTGCTATCCGGACCGCACAATCTTCGTCATACCTTTGCAAGGCGATTGCGGTTAACCGGTGTGCCACTGGAAACCCGAAAAGCGTTAATGCACCACATTGATGGTGACATTACAGTCCACCATTCACCAGCGGAAGTTGGAGAGTTATTGGACGCAGTAGAGAAATTGACTCAGGTCGAAAATGTCACGATGCTGCGTTTAGCATCATGATTTACCCACTGGGTAATTTGAAAAACTGCAGGCATAAAAAAACCAGCGACTATCCAAAGCTAACTGGTTGATTTATAAAGCATTTGATGGTGGGTCGTGTGCGATTCGAACGCACGACCATCGCATTAAAAGTGCGGTGCTCTACCGGCTGAGCTAACGACCCAATCTATCGGTGTATTATAGCGCCTTAATTAAATAAAGCAAGTTTTTTTTCAGTTTAATCTATTCGCTCGCAAGCACTTTAGCTAATTGAACGGCAGGGACGTATCCGGGTAGGATATTGCCTTTCGCTGTAACAATCATTGGCGTGCCTGTCATACCGAAATCTTCGCCTAGCTGCATATGTTTATCAACCGGGTTATCGCAAGATTTAGAGTCAAACGCTTCACCTTTTTTAGCTGCGGTTAAAGCTTTATTTCTGTCATTAGCACACCAGACGGCGACCGCTTTGTTGTATGACTCAGATCCCTTACCTGCTCTTGGGAAGAATAAATAACGCACGGTAATACCTTGCGCTAAATATTGATCAATCTCGGAATGAAGCTTTCGACAATAACCACAATCAATATCAGTGAATACTGAAACGGTATATTTACTATTTGGCGCTTTGAATATGATCATATCTTGTTCGCCAATTTTGTCTAATGCGGCTTTACGAACTGCTCCTAACTTTGATTCAGTAATATTTTTCTTTCCATCAACATCAAATAATTGCCCTTGCAGCAAATATTTGCCATCTTCAGAAGCATAAAAGATATTGGTTCCTGCATGAACTTCATATAGGCCTCTTACTTCGGCAGGCTTAACAACATCAACTTGCTCAGTCGGCATAAAAGTAGCAATTGCTTTCTTAATCGCGGCTTCATCAGCCATGACAACGCCAACACTACAGACCACGCTTACTGCTAACAGGATTTGGATAATTTTTTTCATGTTAAATAACTCTAAAGAGAGGAAAAAACAAAGACCGCGAACATTAGGCTTGGTTCAATCTATTGGAATAATCGTCCAAGATCGACAAACATGGCTAAGGCCATTAACGAGAACAATATCAACATTCCCATTTGCTGAAAATACAATTGAACTTTCTCTGAAACAGGGCTGCCTTTAACCGCTTCAATGCCATAAAATAACAAATGTCCACCATCTAATACTGGAACCGGCAATAAATTAAGCACACCTAAACTTACGCTGACCAAAGCCAAAAATCGAAAAAAAGCAGCTAACCCCATTTCTGCTGATTGACCGGCATATTGTGCAATGCTGATAGGCCCACTGAGATTTTGCACCGATGCTGAACCGACAAACATTTTGCCCATCATTTTTACCGTGCTGAGTGCATAAAAAGCGGTTCTTTCAAACGCAGCCGGCACAGCTTCAATCGGTGATAAAGAATGATTGACGACCATAGAATCTAGCAGTGCTTGCGGCACTTCAACACCTGCACCGATTTTACCAACCGCACTACCATCCGCTAATGTTTCTTTACGCGGGGTAATCGTTAACGGTAATTGCACCTCGTCACGCTGAATGACTAATTTAATTGCTTGATCTGGCTTAGATTGAACATAATTGACCCATTGTTGCCATTCTTGCATTGCTATACCATCAGCAGAAACAATCAAATCACCAGACTTCAGACCTGCTTGCTCAGCAACTCCCTGCTCAACCAACTTGCCAATAATCGGCTGAATAACAGGCGCCCAAGGTCTAAGACCTAAGCGTTTTTGCAGTATTTCAGGATTTTGTACATCTTGCTCATTAATAATCAGCAGTCGCATTTGCTGATCACCAACAAACGTTTTAACGCTAACCACAATATCGTGATTGCCGCTCAAAGCTTGCGAAAGTAATTCATCCAATGCCGACATCCAAGTAGGCGTATCTTTTTGATTAACGCTGAGAATTTCATCTTGCTCAACAAAACCCGCTTCAGCCGCTAATGTACCGGACTCAACCTTGCCAACAATCGGCTTAATACCGGTTTCGCCAATGACAAACACAGCCCAGAACAATGCGACAGCTAACAGTAAATTGAAGATTGGTCCTGCAGCGACAATCGCGGATCTAACCAATAAAGACTGACGATTAAACGCATAAGGTAAATCTTCTGACTTAACCTCGCCTTCACGTTCATCAACCATTTTGACATAGCCACCTAGGGGAATTGCGGCGACGACAAATTGAGTTGAATCGGGATTTTTCTGCCAAGACCACAGGACTTTACCAAAGCCTATGGAAAATCGGATCACTTTAACCCCTGCTTTTCTTGCCACCCAAAAGTGACCAAATTCATGAAATGCCACCAGAACCGCGATGGCAACAACGAAGAAAAACAGGGATTGTAAAGTATCCATTAGCTATTTAATTCAAGGATAATTGTATTAGCAACCTCACGCGCTTGACGATCTGCTTGTAAGATAATTTCTAAGCTATCAGCAACATCAGGGGTAAATTTCGCCATGCTTCGTTCGATAATCTTGGCAATATCGGTAAAGCGTACTTGCTCATTTAGGAACGCTTCAACCGCAATTTCATTGGCCGCATTCAACACAGTCGGCATAATGCCGCCAGCTTTAATCGCTTCATAGGCTAATCTTAAACAAGGGAATCGCTGCAAATCCGGTTGTTCAAAATCCATGTGCGCCACTTCAAAAATATTCAATGGAGCAACGCCCGAATCAAAACGCTCCGGCCAAGCCATTGCATGAGCAATCGGGGTGCGCATATCAGGGTTACCCATTTGCGCCAATACCGAGCCATCAACATAATCAACCATTGAGTGAATGATACTTTGTGGATGAATCACCACTTGAATGTCATCTGGATCCATATTGAACAACAAACAAGCTTCGATTAACTCCAAGCCTTTGTTCATCATAGTTGCAGAATCCACCGAAATTTTGCGCCCCATATCCCATTTAGGATGAGCTACTGCTTGATCTGGGGTTACTGCATCTAAATCAGCAATCGGTGTTCTACGGAATGGACCACCTGACGCGGTCAATAAAATACGACGTGCTTGTTTTGCAGTCTGACCCGCAGTATAACCAGCTGGCATGCATTGGAAAATCGCATTATGCTCGCTATCGATTGGCAACAAAGTCGCCCCCGAATCAGCTACTGCTTGCATAAAGATTTGCCCTGACATCACCAAAGCTTCTTTATTAGCCAACAACACATCTTTACCCGCTTTAGCCGCCGCCAAGGTTGGCAACAAGCCCGCTGCGCCAACAATCGCAGCCATAACAGAATCAACATTCTCTAAAGTTGATACCGTTTCCAAGGCTTTCGCGCCACCCAATACTTTAATATCGGCAACTGGCGAATTGGCAATTCTGTCTTTAAAAGCTTGTAGATTATTTTCATTGGCAACCACCGCGTATTCTGGATGATACGCTAAACACTGTTCGTATAAGGCATCCAGATTACCGTTAGCAGTTAATGCCACAACGCGATATTTATCGGGGTGTCTGGCAACAACATCTAAGGTGCTAACACCGATTGAGCCGGTGGCGCCGAGTATGCAAATACCTTTCATGAAAATACGCTCCGACCAATCAACACAATACCTGCATAGAAAAACGGTGCGGCGGCAATCACGCTATCGATTCGATCTAAAATACCACCATGACCAGGTAATAAATTACCACTGTCTTTAACGCCTTTGCGTCTTTTCATCAAGCTGAAAAACAAATCACCATAAATTGAAATCAATACTGTCAATACAGACAAAATAATCATATCAATTGCCATTAAAACTACCAATTCAGCGCCATCTTGCTCTAATGCCGATAAACCATAATAAAGACGTAAAGCAATCGCACTAATCACAGCCGAACCTAATGCGCCATACATACCTTGTACGGTTTTGCCTGGGCTAACATCTGGTGCCAATTTATCTTTACCCCATTTTTTTCCGACAAAATAGGCTGCAATGTCAGCAAACCAAATCAAAGCCAAGAAATAAAAAACCATGCTTGAACCATAATAGGCCCGTAATTTACTTAAAAACATCCATGCTGAAAGTAAAACCAACCAACCAATAAATCGCTCAACACTGGGCTTGATTTGCATAGATAATAATTGTGGTGAAGCTTGACGAATCAAGGTCATCATCAATATCCAGAACAGCACGGGAGCAATTACCAACCATTCTAATGCATCAGAATAATTTTTGATTTCCGGCCATTCTAATAATTCGCCCATCAATTCTAAAAAGACCGTCCAGTAAGTGACACCCAACATAGGTAAAATCAATGAACCTAAAAACAGTAACTTGTTAGTTAATTTTTCAACACTAATTAAATCCAACCATTCCCAGGCAGCTGCGAGGGTAATGACCGCGATAAACAGTGAAAAATAGAGGGTTGGCAATTCAAACACTGCCAAGATGACGACAGCTGCCAATACCAGTGCCGTTATGATGCGTTGTATTAACATAGGTTATGTTTTTAATTATTATGGTTTAAGAAAAATGCCTAGCGTTTTTTATTAATCATCTGTTCACCAGTATGACCAAATCGCCGTTGCCTGCTTTTAAAACTGGTAATTGCTTGCTCTAACAAGGATTGATCAAAATCAGGCCACAAGGCTTCGGTGAAATAAAACTCAGTGTACGCTAATTGCCAAAGCAAAAAGTTACTGATTCGTTCTTCACCACCGGAACGAATAAATAAATCAGGCTCGGGTAAATCAGCTGTTACTAAATACTGATTAATTAATTGTTCAGAAATAGCTTGTGCCTCAAGCTCGCCTATTGCAATAGCGTCTACAATTTTTTGTACCGCTTGGGTAATATCCCAGCGCCCACCATAGTTAGCCGCAATGACTAGCGTTAGCCCCTGATTATGTTGAGTCTGCTGTTCAGCGGAGCGAATTTTTTCCTGTAATTTGTCAGAAAAAGCCGATTTATCGCCAATGATTTTTAAACGAATATTGTTGTTATGCAACTTATCAACTTCCGATTGCAAGGTTGCCATAAATAACTCCATCAGCAAATTGACTTCATCTTTGGGACGACGCCAGTTTTCGCTACTGAAGGCAAACAGGGAAAGGACTTCGACATTCGATTTTGCACAATATTCGACAATCTTACGTACCGCTCTAACACCAGCGTGATGCCCCATAATCCGAGGCATTAAGCGCTTTTGCGCCCAACGCCCATTGCCATCCATGATAATGGCAATGTGCTTGGGATTATCGTTAGTAACGATTGCCTCTGACTCGGCAGACATAACTATTTTCGTTACATTGACAATAGATCAGCTTCTTTTTCTTCAAGATGCTTTTCTACTTCTTTAATGAATTGATCCGTCAATTTCTGGATTTTTTCTTCGCCTTGACGCGCATCGTCTTCAGAAATTTGCTTTTCTTTTAAAGCATCTTTAATCGTCGCATTCGCATCACGACGAATATTTCTAATCGCAACACGACCTTGCTCAGCTTCATTCTTAACAATTTTCACCAACTCACGACGTCGTTCTTCGGTTAAAGCAGGCAATGGGATACGAATCACTGTGCCTTGAGTTGCAGGATTTAAACCTAAACCTGAAGACATAATCGCTTTTTCAATCGCTTGCACCATGCTTTTTTCCCAAGGCACCACTTTTAAAGTTCTAGCATCTTCAACAGAAACATTAGCGACTTGAGACAACTGCGAATCTTGACCATAGTAAGTCACCGTAATTTGATCAAGCAAACTTGGGTGAGCACGACCGGTTCTGATTTTGGTAAAAGCTTTTTGCAACGACTCGATGCTCTTCAGCATTCTGGTTGAAGCATCTTGTTGAATATCACTGATCATTCTATTTCCTCTCGATTAGGGAACCAATATCTTCACCGCGCATTAAGCGCATTACTGCTCCCGGTTCAAAAATATTCATGACACGCATAGGCAGATTATTATCACGGCATAACACTAATGCGGTGGTATCCATCACATTCAACCGCTGATCAATCGCCTCATCATAAGTCAATCGTGGATAAAATACTGCATCATGGACTTTATGTGGATCGGCAGAATACACGCCTTTTACTTTAGTCGCCTTAATCATTAATTGCGCATCGATTTCGATGGCTCGTAAACTAGCGGCGGTATCGGTGGTAAAAAATGGATTACCAGTACCGGCTGCAAAAATCGCTACCCGACCTTTTTCTAAATGTCTTACCGCACGACGACGAATATAATCTTCACAGACTTGGTTGATTTTCAATGCCGTCATTACTCGCACTGGCTGACCAAGATATTCCAAAGCATCTTGCATGGCTAATGCGTTAATCACGGTAGCCAACATACCCATTTGATCACCGGTAACGCGATTAAGGCCTTCGGAAGCTTTTTCGCCGCCCCGCAAAATGTTGCCACCGCCAATCACTAATCCGACTTGGATACCTGCATCACATAAATCTTTAACTTCCTGCGCTAAACGCTGAACTATAT
>JBEGMT010000229.1:0-5682 GCA_041182925.1 Pseudomonadota bacterium
CTTTAATCGCGCCGATGCCGTAAACAATCTGATTTTTGTCGTTTACCGTAAAGCGATAATTAGAAATATTGATGTCGGGTGGGTTAATTTCTAATTTCATTTCCCGACATTCATCAATCAATACTACTACTTTGTCGGTGTTATCCATATCTGACGACATCACCGCCGCCATAAATGCCGCTGGAAAATGAGCTTTTAGCCAAGCGGTTTGGTAAGCAACCAAGGCATACGCGGCTGAGTGCGATTTGTTAAAACCATAGCCGGCAAACTTTTCCATCAAATCGAAAATATACGTCGCAATCGACTCATCAATTTGATTCGCTACCGCACCAGTGGTAAAAATTTCCCGTTGCTTAGCCATTTCCTCGGGTTTTTTCTTACCCATCGCGCGCCGCAGCATATCTGCGCCGCCTAACGTATATCCCGCCATGTCGCGGGCAATTTGCATCACCTGTTCTTGATACAAAATAACCCCGTTGGTGGGTTTTAGAATCGGTTCCAGCAAAGGGTGAGCGTATTCGGCTTTGGCACCGTGTTTGACGTTAATGTAATCATCAACCATCCCCGATTCCAATGGTCCGGGGCGAAACAGCGCCACTAACGCGATGATGTCGTCAAAACAGTCGGGCTTAAGCTTTTTAATCAGCTCTTTCATGCCGCGAGATTCCAACTGGAATACAGCGGTGGTTTGGGCGTTTTTTAATAGCTCATAACTGGCTAAATCATCGCGAGGGATTTGGCTAATATCAATCAGGGGTTCGCCTTGTTGCTGGCGCTTGTGATTGATGGTTTTTAACGCCCAATCAATGATGGTTAAGGTCCGCAGCCCTAAAAAATCGAATTTAACCAAGCCAACGGCTTCAACGTCGTCTTTGTCAAATTGAGTGACTAAGTTGCCGCCACCTTGTTCGCAATACAACGGTGCAAAGTCGGTCAGTTTGGTCGGCGAAATCACCACACCACCGGCGTGTTTACCAGCGTTACGGGAAATCCCTTCAAGCGATAGCGCCATGTCGATTAAGGTTTTCACCTCTTCTTCAGTGTCATAAAGCGCTTTTAAATCAGGGCTATCCAGTAAGGCTTTGTTCAGGGTCATGCCGATTTCAAACGGAATCAGTTTAGCTAAGCGGTCAACAAAGCCATAAGCAAAGCCCAGAACCCGACCAACGTCGCGGATAACCGCTTTAGCCGCCATCGAACCATAAGTGATAATCTGCGAGACATGGTCACGACCATAATGTCTGGCTACATAATCAATTACCTCATCTCGGCGATCCATGCAAAAGTCGATGTCAAAGTCAGGCATCGAAACCCGTTCAGGATTAAGAAAGCGCTCGAATAGCAAATCAAATTCAATCGGATCAAGGTCGGTAATTTTTAGCGCATAGGCTACCAAGGAACCGGCACCGGAACCCCGCCCAGGTCCGACTGGAATATCGTTGTTTTTAGCCCATTGAATAAAGTCGGCAACAATCATGAAATAGCCGGGGAATCCCATTTGGCAAATCACATTCAATTCAATGTCCAAGCGCTCATCGTAAGTTTTGCGGTTTTCTTCGAAACTACCTTTACCCACTGGGGCATATTGAATCAGGCGTTCTTCTAAACCTTGTTTTGAAGCTTGGCGAAAATAATCATCCAGCGTCATGCCTTCTGGCACCGGAAAATCGGGCAGGTAATTTTCGCCGAGGGTTAATTCGACATTGCAGCGTTTGGCAATTTCGACGCTGTTGTTGAGTGCTTCGGGAATGTCGGCAAATAACTCGGCCATTTCCTCGGCAGTGCGCAGATATTGTTGATTGGTGTAATCCTTGGGGCGGCGGCTGTCGTCTAAAACCCGACCTTGGTGAATACAAACTCGTACTTCATGGGCTTCAAAATCGGCTTGATTAATAAAGCGCACATCATTGGTGGCGACCACGGGTAAATCAAATTGACCGGCTAGGTCAACCGCCAGCTTGATGTAGCGTTCTTCGTCATTTTTGCCAACCCGTTGTAATTCCAGATAAAAACTATCAGGAAACAGATTTTGCCAATATTGGGTGTATTGTTCGGCGAGTTCGTTATTTTCGGCTAATAGCGCTTGGCCAATATCACCGCTCATGGCGCCCGATAAAGCAATCAAACCTTGGTGATTGCTTTCAATCCAGTCTTTTTGCAGCATCGGAATGCCCTGATGCTGGCCGAGTTGATAGCCTTGGGAAATTAATTCAGTCAGAGTGACATAGCCGGATTTATTGCGCGCCAGAAAAGTCATTCGGAACGGTGAGGCCGGTTCTTCGGGATTGTAAATCCAGACATCAGCGCCAATCAGTGGTTTGATGCCAGCGCCTTGTGCGGCTTTGTAGAATTTAACCAGCGAGAATAAATTGCTTTGTTCGGTAATCGCTGCGGCTGGCATTTGGTCATCAACCAGCTTTTTAACCAGCGGTTTGATTCTGACAATCCCATCTACCAGCGAGAATTCAGAATGGATTCTCAGATGAACAAAACTTGGATTCATAGCGTTTTAAGCCAGTTGTTTTTTAACGGGTGCAAACGATTTGCGGTGTTGTGGTGTGACGCCTAAGGTTTGTAAAGCTAATAAATGTTGACGAGTTGGGTAGCCTTTGTGAACCGCAAAACCGTAATTAGGATATAAACGTTCTAACACTAGCATTTCTTGGTCGCGAGCGACTTTGGCTAAAATTGATGCCGCTGAAATTTCTGGCACTAGCAAATCACCTTGGACAATCGCTTCGCCGGGGCAGTTTAATTTGGGTAAACGATTGCCATCGACTTTAGCTAAATCAGGCGTGTGTTCTAATTGCGAAATAGCGCGTTGCATGGCAAGCAAGCTGGCTTGCAGAATGTTGATAGCATCGATTTCGCTGGCTTCGGCTCGACCAACTGCCCAACATAAAGCAGAGGCTTTGATTTGTTCGGCGAGCTGTAGGCGTTTTTTTTCGCTGAGTTTTTTGGAATCGGTTAAACCTGAAATCGGCTTGGCTGGATCCAGTATCACGGCCGCCGCCATCACTGGGCCAACGATACAGCCGCGTCCGACTTCGTCAACCCCAGCAATTAGTAACTGCTTAGCGGAGAATGCCACGCGTGACATTGCGTAGAAAGCTGACCATATTCGACAGCTCATTGCTTTCGCCAGCCATGTCTTCCATTTCTTCAATTGCGTCTTCTAGGCGCAAATTGTTTTTGTACAGGATTTTGTAAGCTTTGCGAATTTGTCGGATGACTTCCGGCGATTTGCCGTGACGTTCCATGCCCACGGAGTTGATACCATGCGGACGCGTTGGACGGCCACCGACCATCACATAAGGTGGAATGTCTTGAGTAATTGCGCTACCCATTGCTGCAAAGCTGAATTCACCAATTTGGGTGAATTGATGAACTAAAGTAAAACCGCCAAGAATAGCGTGGTCATCGAGATGTACATGGCCGGCAATTGATGCGCCGTTTGCCATGATGACATGATTGCCTACTTCACAATCATGGGCGACATGGGTGTAAGCCATGAATAAATTATCGCTACCGATTCGGGTGACAGCTTGGTCTTGCAATGTGCCGCGATGCATGGTGCAAAACTCCCGGATAACATTGCGATCTCCAATTTCCAAGCGGGTGATTTCATCGGCGTATTTTTTATCTTGTGGGTCTTCACCTATTGAGGCAAATTGATAAATCATATTATCTTTGCCAATATTGGTTGGGCCGTTAATAACCACATGCGGCCCAATTTCGGTGCCAGAATCGATTTGTACATCAGGGCCGATAATGCTGAACGGACCGACTTTAACGTCAGGAGCTAGTTCGGCATTGAGGTGGACAATCGCTCTTGGGTCTATCATTTATTTCACCATCGCTGCGCACATGATTTGGGCGCTGGCGGCTAATTCACCATCGACCGTTGCGACGCAGTCGAAAGACCAGATATTGCGTTTATTTTTAATGCATGTGACTTCTAGCATTAACTGATCGCCAGGTACGACGGTGCGTTTAAAACGGGCATTATCGATGCCAGCTAGATAATAAGTCATGCCTTTGCCTAAGGCTTCGTCACTTTGTGCCGCTAATAACCCCGTGGCTTGTGCCAAGGCTTCCATAATCAACACGCCAGGGAAAATCGGCAAATGGGGAAAGTGGCCTTGGAAAAAAGGTTCGTTATAGGTAACGTTTTTTAAACCCAGTAAACGTACGCCGGGTTCACATTCAACAACGCGATCAATCAATAAGAAAGGATAGCGGTGCGGTAAATATTCTTGGATTTGTAATATATCGAGTTTCCCGGTCATCTTGATAGTTATAAAGAGTTGGGAGGGCAAAGCAGACTTGGTTTGATGCCAAGTTGCTTTGTTCTGAAAGATTTTGCCGACTGAAAAGTCGAATTATTGTGATAAGGTTTCTAGCTTTTGTTGAACGCGGCTGGTCACGTCAATTTGATCGTTGGCATAAATCACGCCATCAGTCAGCAATAAGTCAAAAGATTCTTCTTTAGCCAATGCTCTAACTGCTTCAACGATCCGTTTTTGCAAGTTGCCTAGCTCTTCGTTTCTACGCATGTTGAAGTCTTCGCTGAATTCTTGTTGTGCTCTTGCGGCATCACGTTTTTTGTCGAGAAGATCTCTTTCAAGTCTACGACGCTCTTCATCACCCATAACGGCTGAGTCTTTAGCTAATTTGTCTTCTAAGGTTTTGATTTCTTTTTGTTGAGAAACCAGGGCTTTGTCTCTTGGCGAAAACTCTGATTCCAAACGAGTTTTAGCTTTTGATGCTTGTGGCGCCTTTTCTAATACTTTTGCAACGTTAACGAAACCGATTTTCAGATCGCCAGCTGCAAAGCTTGAAGTAGTCGCCAATAGCAGAATTAAAAACAACGAAATTCTATTTTTCATGAGTTAACCATCTCCGGGTTAGTTTTTAGGGGATTTAAGACAAAAAAGCAGTGTTCGATTATAAGATAAAAAACAGTGATACCAAACTAAAATCCAGAACCAAAGGTAAATTGGAAGGCCTGAGTTCTATCGGTGCTTTCCGAGTTTAAAGGTTGGGCGACACTGACGGCGAGTGCGCCGAAAGGTGATAACCATTCACCGGATAAGCCAGCCGAATAGCGGAAATATTTACGCAAATCGCTGCTGTTTAGACCGGTTGCTAAAGTACCCGCGTCAAGGAAGGTACCCACCCGAACCGATTTCATTTCACTTAAGAAGGGAACAGGGAAAAATAATTCCGCTTTACCAATAGCTTTGGTTGAGCCGCCAAACGGTCGGTAATAAGTGCTACCGCCTGTTGTGTCATCTCTTGGGCCAAGGGTGTTTTGCATGAAACCACGCACGTCACCGGTACCGCCAGCATAATAGTTTTCAAAGAACGGGAGTTCGGAGGTGCTGCCATAGCCACCACCATGTGCTACTTCGCCTAATAAACGGAAAGTGAAGTCATTGGAAAGTGGGAAGAAATGTTGGTGCTTATAGCCGACCTTGTAGTATTGCAAATCGCCAAATGGAACGGTAATTAAACCGGATATACGTTGTTGCCCACCCTTTGTAGAGAAAGTGGCACGGTCAAGCGTGTCATGAGTCCAGCCTGCTGATGTAGACAATGTTGTAAATGTAGCACTAGCACCATCACTCGGCGCAGTGCCATTAAAGTCAGAGTTATAGTTTTGACCGTTGTAGAAAAGAA
>JBEGMT010000230.1:0-3586 GCA_041182925.1 Pseudomonadota bacterium
ATCACAAAATGCGGTTGTTCAGCGGCCAACAACGCTTTAACAGCAACTCCATCCGTCATATCAATCACATAACTGCGATGCGCGACTTGCATAGCCGGTGCATTGGCATAGCGATCAACGGCAATCACTTCCACGCCATAGCGTTGTAATGAAATGGCAATCTCTTTGCCTAATTCGCCACTGCCTAACAATAAGGCTTTGGTGGCAGCGGTGCTATTGGGCGAACCTATATTCATGATTTTGCTAGATAGTTATCAATGTCTTGTTTGGAGAAACCAATTTTTTTCGCAACCCGATCAGCGTGACTGACGCGGGAAATACCATCAACCAATTTAAAAGTAGGCAATTCGTCGGCAAATTCAACTTGTTTAGCGACGGTAATCTTGCGCTTAACAAATTCATCGACCAGCTGATGATTATGAGTAATTAAAATCGTGCTATTGGCTTTGCGATAAAAACCATCCAACACATCAATTGAAGACTGCATTTTTTCTTCAAAAGTCGTGCCTTCGGCCATTTCATCTAACACCACTAAACTTTTTTCCGTACTCGCCAAGAAAATATCTCGGGTACGTTTTAATTCAGTACCAAAGCGCCCTTCACCATCATCAAGATGACTAATTTCTGGCACCTGGTAAAAAATCCGATCAGCGACACTTAAAGTCGCTGCTTGCGCTGGCACATAACAACCAATTTGCGCCAATAACTGAATTTGGGTAACGGTTTTGCAGAATGCGGTTTTGCCACCGCTATTGGGGCCTGTAATACACACCAAACGCTGTCTATCCATGACAAAATCATTACCAACGTAGTCAGGATGCTTATTACCCAACACTGGATTTTTTGCACCTTGCAAATTAATCTGATGCTGTTCGCTATCAATTAATTCAGGTAAAACCGTATCACTGCCGTAATTTTCCGCGTATTTGATAATCGCCAGCAATTCATCCAACTGACCAAGACCATCTAATAACTCGCCCAAAGCTTGTGAATTTTTATAAATATCGCGCAAAGGAATAATGCAATTTTCCCGATCATAACCACCCACTAGCGGTATATAAGCCAACAACAAAGGAAATAAAAACACTGAACCAATCGATAAACCGTCACGACTAATATTAAACGCATCAATCGCAAGAAACTCGTTCAATAAAAACCCCGCTAATAAAATTAAACCAATCAACATTGGCTTAAATAGATGCGGTTTAAAAATCGTTGCCGGTGAAAACGAATTTTGACGCTGCTCTTTACTTTGCAAACCGCCTTCGCTGTTATAAACCGGCCCCACCATCAAAGAGTAATCATTGCTGTCAGCAAAATTGCCGATTTTGCTATAGACAGTTTGTAGATAAGGTGTTTCTGGCACACCCGATTGCTGAATAGAGGCAACCAGATTAAGCACAAAATTCACACCACGACGGTATTGTTTATAACCGTAGCCTTCAATCTGATGACGTTCACGGGCGGTTCCCATGGTGCCCAAAAACTCACCAAACAACAGCAAATGTAAACGCTCTTCTTCATTGGCAGCATTGGCAATAATATTTTCGATATTTGCCCGAACCGAAGGGTTATCACGAATCTCCTTAACAGCGGCTTGCTTGGCAGCAATGTCATTTAAACTAGCCGAGGGCTGAGCTAAAGAACGGTATAGAACCGATTGACCAGCAACAGTGGCGGCATAATTGACATTATCAAACAACTCGTCCACTTCGATGGTGCTAAAAGCGCCTTGATCTAAAACCCCTTCGCCGGTAGCTAAAGGCTTGGTCGAGCGTGGATTTGGCCATTCGCCGTTCCAGCTTTGTAAGATGTTTTGTTGCATGATGCCTCCCCGTTGTTATACGCCGCCATCTCAAGAGGCGGTTTGATAGTCTTACTTACGATTAATCAAATTCAAAAATTCAGAACGGGTGCTGATTTCTTCACGGAAAATGCCGGTCATTACCGAAGTAGTCATCACCGAATTTTGCTTTTCAACACCCCGCATCATCATGCATAAATGCTTGGCTTCAATCACCACCGCCACGCCACGCGCACCGACCGCAGTCTCAACAGCGGTAGCAATCTGACGGGTTAACTGCTCTTGAATTTGCAGGCGGCGCCCATACATATCAACAATCCGCGCGAGCTTAGACAAGCCTAAAACTTTCCCTTGAGGCAGATAACCATGTGACACTTACCAATAAACGGCAACAAGTGATGTTCGCACAAAGAATACAGCTCAATGTCTTTCACAATCACCATATCTTCGGTATCGGCTTGAAAAATCGCGCCATTCAGCACTTCTTCCAAGGTTTTTTCGTAACCGTTATTTAAAAATTTAAACGCTTTAGCGGCACGTTTAGGCGTGTCACGCAAACCTTCACGATTAACGTCTTCACCGATTGATTCGATAATTTTTTTGAAATATTCTTCCATCGCTGCATCCAAGTAAAAAAATGGCCTGAGTATACAGTATCAAACTGTAAATTCTAAGGCGTCGATCAGAACCTGCTGGTTTGCACCGATTTTATTAGCATTCTCACTTAAATGCCGCCGCCATGCCCGTGCCCCGTCAACACCATGGAATAAGCCCAACATGTGACGCGCGATACTGTTTAACCGCACACCTTGCGCCAACTGTTCCTGGACATAAGGTAACATCGCTAACACCACCTCTTGTCGCGTCTGGCTTGGCCGCTGTTGAGCAAACAGGCGCTGATCAACCTCTGTCAGTAAATAAGGATTATTGTAGACCTCACGCCCCAACATCACGCCATCAACTTGGCTCAATAAATCCTGACAAGCATTTAAATCAGTAATACCACCATTAATGATAATTTCAAGTTGTGGAAAATCCTGTTTAAGCTGAAACACCACGTCATAACGTAACGGCGGTACCTCACGATTTTGTTTAGGCGACAAACCCGACAACCAAGCTTTGCGGGCATGAACAATAAAACTCTCGCAACCGCCCGCTGCGACAGTACGAATAAAATCAACTAATTCAGGATAAGAATCCCTGTCATCAATCCCGATTCGGGACTTAACCGTCACCGGAATCGCCACCACCTGCCGCATCGCTGCTACACAATCCGCCACCAACTGCGGTTCAGCCATTAAACAAGCCCCAAACCGCCCGTTTTGCACCCGATCACTGGGGCAACCGACATTCAAATTCACTTCGTCATAGCCATAATCTTCGGCAATTTTTGCACACAAAGCCAAATCTTGCGGGTTACTGCCACCCAACTGCAAAACCAGCGGATGCTCTTGTTGATTAAACTGTAAATGTCGCTGTTGGTTACCATACAAAATCGCCCCTGTAGTGACCATTTCGGTAAACAAAACCGCCTGTTGCGACATTAAACGGTAAAAATAACGGCAGTGAAGATCGGTCCAATCCAGCATCGGTGCGACACAAAATCGGTGAGCCCTGAATTTACTGGGATTTTCCGCGTCATTACTGGATTTCAGGGCATCCAAATTGGGAATATTTAGGTTTATTTTGGTGCTATTTTTGGACATTTTGACTAATTTATTGCACAATATTTACTCAAAAATTTTTTTTTGAGCAAATAACTTATGGCCACGATTACAAAGT
>JBEGMT010000231.1:0-2798 GCA_041182925.1 Pseudomonadota bacterium
TGGTTATAGTGGATAGGCAAACATGAAGCGATTGTCAGTGTATTTAGGTGGGCAATTAGTTGGTTATTTGCTCGAAGGCGATGGTAAGGGCTTGTCTTTTGGTTATGTACCGGACTGGTTAAAACAACCCAATGCCATCTCGGTTTGTCCAGAACTACCGCTGAGTGATGCGTCATTATGTACACTGCTACCTATCGAATTAAAATAGCGCCCTCTCCTTTTGGCAAAATCCAAACAAAGAGTAAGCAATCCTCGCCAATTTGAAAGCGGGGATTTTTACGATTTATCAGCCGAGATTATTGATGAAAAACTCAGGACTCACCCGCGCGATTAAACGTGCGCTTAATCTATCCATCACCAGCAGCAGCCTTTATTTAGGCACCGGGTTAAGTGCTGAAGCTGCAACACCAGCGCCAACCTACACCCGCGCACCGATGGCGGCTTATAATTTTATGATGCAAGACCCGCTATTGGGTAACAGCTATGAAAAACCGGTCTGGAATCTGCACGATAGCTTAGGGCTACCTGAATGGTTGTCGGTGGGTGTGGAGCAGAGAACCCGTTATGAATCTATATCGGATGCGTTTAAAGGCTCAGCAGGGACAGGCGTACAAAAATCCCAAGGTGGCGATCAAATGATTGCCCTACAAAGCGACATCTGGATTCAGGCTAAATTTAATCAATTTCGTTTTGCTACCGAGTTCCTGGATGCCAGAACCACCGGCCAAGATTCCGGTGGTAAAAATGCGGTGCCGTATCCAGTTAATAATTCATCAGCTGATAGTTTAGATTTTGCTCAAGCCTATGTGTCATGGGCAGACCAAAATGCATTGTTTAGCGGCTTGGGCGCAGAAGTCAAAGTCGGTCGTCAAACTATGGATTTGGGCAGTCGCCGCTTGGTTGCCAGACCGATTTTCCGTAACACGGTTAATAACTTCACTGGCATCAGAACCCGAGTGATTGATTATGACAACTGGCAGTTCAACGCTTTTGTCACCCTACCTGTGCTGCGTTACCCCAACTACAACTCGATTACCCCCAACCAGAATCTGCAAAACCACGCCCAATGGGATCAAGAAGATACCCACACTTGGTTCTCGGGCGGTATTTTGGAAGGCACCAAAGTCTATAAAGACATCAATGCCGAGGTTTATTTATACAACTTAGATGAAGGCGATAGTTCCAGAAATCCGACCCGTAACCGTCGTTATTTCACCCCCGGGATTCGTTTTTATCAAAAGCCATCGAAAGGTAATTTCGACTTTCAAGCGGAGGGCATGGGTCAGTTTGGTTCCGTTAATGTCAGCACCACTAATAACACCCAACAAAACCACGAAGCTTATTCATCGCATATCGAAGCCGGTTATAGCTTCGACTTGCCTTGGTCGCCACATTTTTTCCTAGAACATGATTACGCCAGCGGTAATCAACATCCAGGTACCGGCACCGATAATCGCTTTGATTCTTTGTTTGCCGCGCCCGACTTTGACTTTGGCCCTGGCGGTATTTATCAAGCCTTTCAACGTAGCAATATCAATTCACCGGGTTACAAACTGGAATTTGCACCGCATAAAGATGTTTCGTTCAAATTAAACCAACGCTTAGTTTGGCTGGCGACAGGCGCTGATAGCTGGGGTGGTGCGTCATGCTCAAACACTTCGCCGTGTTTATCAAAAGGTAATGGCAGTTATGTCGGTGATCAAATCGGCGTTACCGGTCGCTATAACTTTAATAGCAGCCTTAATTTTGATGCCGGTTGGTATCACTTAATTAAGGGCGATTTTGCCAAAACCGCAAAATCAACCGCCACTGGCGCTACTAATCTCAGCACACCCGGTGCAGACACTGATTATTTCTTTGTCACCAGTCAGCTTAGATTTTAAACGGAGCTTTTTATGTTAAAAAAACACTTAATCCGCTGGCTGGCTTTGGTCGGCTTGGCGCTAGTTAGCAATAATCTGTTGGCTGCCACTACCTTGGTAGCGGTTGCCGCCAACTTCAGTAAACCAATGACCGAAATCGCCGCCGAGTTTGAAAAAGCCACCGGCCACAGCGCTAAATTATCATTCGGCTCATCGGGTAAATTTGTTTCGCAAATGGAAAACGGTGCACCGTTTGAGATTTTCTTGTCAGCGGATGAAAGCGGCCCCGAAAAACTGCAACAAAGCGGTTTTACTGTGACTGGCACGCGCTTTGTCTATGCGTTGGGTAAATTGGTTTTGTGGTCGGCAACCGACAATTACGTTGATGACCAAGGCAAAGTGTTGAGCAATGGCGCTTTTAAACATATCGCCATCGCCGACCCCAAACTAGCCCCGTATGGCGCGGCGGCGGTTGAGTTGATCAAAAATCTTAACCTGTCCGACAAGCTCAAACCGCTACTGGTTCAGGGTGAAAACATCGCTCAAACCCAACAATTTATCAGCACTGGCAATGCTGAATTAGGCTTCATCGCCTTATCTCAAGTCTATGAAAACGGCAAAATCAGCAGTGGTTCGGGTTGGATTGTTCCCGACCAGCTCCATGCGCCGATTCGGCAATCAGCGGTGTTATTAAACTTAGGTGCAGAAAACCCAGCCGCTCAAGCGTTGTTGAGCTTTTTGAAATCGGCAACCGCTAAAGCGATTATTAGCCGCTATGGTTACGACTTACCCCAATAAACCCTGATTATGCTTAGCCCCAGCGACATCGATACCTTATTCCTGACCCTAAAACTCGCCAGCCTTGCCACCTTGATTATGTTGCTGATTGGCACGCCGCTGGCTTGGTGGCTGAGTCGTACTCAGACGGTTTGGAAG
>JBEGMT010000232.1:0-5570 GCA_041182925.1 Pseudomonadota bacterium
TGGTTTGACTCAGCAATTAGTTAGCTTTATTGCCAGTTTACAACACAAACCAGAACTGCTAATTAGCGGCTCAGCGATTGGCATTTACGGCGACCAAGGCGATACAGTTTTAACTGAACAAAGCACCAGTAAAGTCGATTTTGGCCAACAACTGTGCCACGATTGGGAACAAGCCGCTTTACAAGCAGAAAACCTAGGCGTGAGAGTTTGCTTAATTCGCACCGGCTTGGTTTTGGGCAAAAATGGCGGTTTATTAGAACGCATGTTACCTGCCTTTAAATTCGGTTTAGGTGGGCGTTTAGGTAATGGTTTGCAATGGATGTCTTGGATACATTTGCGCGATTGGTTAGCCATCGTCAATACCTTGATCGATCATCCCGAACTGAGCGGGCCATTTAACGCCACTGCGCCTAACCCGGTCACTAATCAAAGCTTTAGCCAACAGCTCGCCAAACAGTTACATAGACCCGCTTTACTGCCGATGCCCAGTTTTGTTCTAAAACTGCTGTTAGGTGAAATGTCGGAATTGATTTTAGCTAGCCAAAGGGTGATTCCTGATCGCTTACTGGCTGCTGGGTTTAAATTTAAATACTCCGATTTAACCCCAGCCTTACAGCAACTTCTCAATCCGCATTAATGAAGCTTTTCGATACCTCGCTATTTATTTTTCGTCGGGATTTACGCATAGATGACAACACCGCGCTCAATGCGGCTTTGTCGCAATCGAAACAGGTGTTAGCAGCGTTTATCTTTGATCCGCAACAAATCCAGCCCCATCCCTATCAAAGCCAAGCCGGTTTGCAATTTATGCTGCAAGCCTTAACCGATTTGCAGCAACAATTGGCTCAGCACAACGGCAAGCTGTATCTGTTGCATGGCAAACCGATTGAGCTAATTAGCCAATTAAATGCCGAACATAAACTTGATGCGCTGTTTGTTAATCGCGATTACACACCCTTCAGCCGCCAACGCGATGCCGACTTGTATCAGCATTGCCAACAACTCGGCTTAGCGTTTCACAGCCATAACGATCTATTGCTGAATGAACCGGAACAGCTGATTAAAGCCAATGGTTCGCCGTATCAAGTATTTACGCCGTTTTATAACCGCGCCAAACAAAACCCAGTCCCGTTGCCAACCGCCTTAGCCAGTGGTCAATTTTTCACAGCTAATTCGCAATACGACCAGCCGCAATTAGTTGAACAACTCAAAGCCGCGCATAACAATCCTTTTCAAGGTGGCCGACAACAGGCCTTGGCAATCCTCAACGATTTACAGCATTGCCAAAACTATGCCGAGCAACGCGACTTCCCTGCCCTCGATGCCACCAGCAATCTATCAGCCCATCTAAAATTTGGTTGCTGTTCGGTGCGGGAAGCGTTTTATGCGGTATTGCACAATTTAGGCAGCGAACACCCATTGCTTCGGCAATTTTACTGGCGAGATTTTTTCAGCCACATTGCCTTTCATTACCCGCAAGTGTTTGGCCATGCTTTTAACAGTCGTTACGATGCGATTAACTGGAGCAAAGATCAAGATCGTTTCTGGACTTGGGCCAATGGCAAAACTGGTTTTCCAATCGTCGATGCCGGCATGCGGCAGTTAAATCAAACTGGCTGTATGCACAATCGTTTACGGATGATTACTGCCTCGTTTTTAGTCAAAGATTTACACATTAGTTGGCGCTGGGGCGAACGCTATTTTGCACAGAAACTGATTGATTACGATCCTTGTTTAAACAACGGCAATTGGCAATGGGCGGCCTCAACCGGCTGCGATGCCCAACCGTATTTTCGGATTTTTAACCCTTGGCTACAGCAACAAAAGTTTGACCCCGACTGTTTGTATATCAAACGCTGGCTACCGGAATTACAAGGCTTTAGCCCGAAAGCGATTCACAACTGGCAAAACAGCCCGTTAGCGGGCGATTACCCACCGCCCATGGTCGATCACAGCCAACAAAGCCAAGCCATTAAAGCCATTTTCAAAGCGTTAAACCCAGTAGGAGCCGATTGATGCGATTTATCTTAATTTTGATCTGTAGTTTATTGACTGCCTGCACTGGCATACCCGAAGGCGTGAAAGTCGTCGATAGTTTTGAACTCAACCGTTATTTAGGCACTTGGTACGAAATTGCCCGTTTGGACCATAGTTTTGAACGCGGCCTAAGCGACATTCGTGCTGAATACAGCCTCAACCCTGACGGCACGGTTAAAGTATTTAATACAGGTTTTGACAGCGAACAAGGCGAACGCCAAACCGCGATAGGCAAAGCGCATTTTGTCGGCAATGCAGATATTGGCAGCTTAGAAGTCTCGTTTTTCGGCCCATTTTATGGCGCTTACAACATCATCGCTTTAGACAAAAAAACCTACCGCTACGCAATGATTGCTGGGCCTAATCGAGATTATTTATGGATTTTGGCTCGCACGCCAACCTTGGATAAAGCCACCTTACAAGACTTAGTCGCACAAGCAGCGGAATTGGGTTTTGCTACTGAGCAGTTGATTTATGATCGGCATCCGTAAAATCTAAGCTTCGTTTAGAACGTAGGCCAGAATAAGCGCAGCGTTTCTGGCAGAGCTGATTCAATGCCAAAAGCCTTCGCCAGACACGCTGCATTTATTTCGACGATGGAATTCGCTGTTATAAAGTACATCCTGCTATTAATTGCCTTATGCTTTGGTTTTGTCATTCCGTAGGAATCCCTTAACCTCTAAATAATTCAATACTTTTCAAGCTAAGCAATCCCTAACGGGATGACAAAAGAAAAGTGCATTGGCAATTTTTGAATGTTCGTTTTTATTTTTGAACTTTAGGGTATAGGCTAAGATAAGCCCCTGTCTCACTCTAACTCTTCCACCACCATGCAAATCTGGGTCGATGCCGATGCTTGTCCAAAGGCGATAAAAGACATTCTTTACCGAGCGGCTGAGCGCACGCAAACCTCGGTTACTTTGGTTGCTAATCAATACCTACAAACCCCGCCTTCGCGTTACATCAAATTTTTACAAGTCCAATCCGGCTACGACATTGCAGATAACGAAATTGTTAAACGCTTATCGGCGGGTGATTTGGTGATTACCGGCGATATACCGCTGGCCAACGATACGCTTAACAAAGGCGCTCATGCCCTTAACCCCCGCGGCGAACGCTATACCAGCGAAAACATCAAACAGCGGCTGAATATGCGTGATTTTATGGATACGCTTAGAGCCAGTGGTGTTGACACGGGCGGCTTGGCGGCGATGAGTCAACGGGATGTTCAAGCGTTTGCCAATCAATTAGACAGTTTCTTGACGCAAACCCAAATAACCTCAGCGAATGATGGTTAACCGCTAGTTTCAAAACTAAAAATTTGCTAGTTTCATCGCTTAAACCACCGTGAGTTAAGCGATGAAAATTCACCAATTCAGCACCGACGAAGCCCTCAACAGCCTAAAAACCAAAGCCACCGGCTTATCCAGCCATGAAGCGCAGCGGCGTTTGCTCGAATATGGCGCTAACCAGATTGACATAGCGCCGCGCGAATCGTTGCTGTGGGGATTTGCCAAAGAGTTTGTCCATTTTTTTGCCTTAATTCTGTGGTTAGCGGCTGGCTTAGCGTTTTTTGCTGAATCGCAGCAACCGGGTAGCGGCATGGATACCTTGGGCTTTGCGATTTTAGGGGTGATTTTGATTAACGGCGTGTTCGCGTTTTGGCAGCAATTCCGTGCCGAACAAGCGATGACCGCTTTGCAGAAATTATTACCGCAATCGGTGAAAGTGCTACGCGATGGCAAGATCGGTTCGATTTTAGCCGCCGATTTAGTCCCCGGTGATTTGATTGTGTTGCAAGAAGGCGATAACGTTCCCGCCGATTGTCGAGTAATCGAATCGCTCAGTTTACGGGTCAACAACGCCACCGTCACCGGCGAATCGATGCCACAAGCCCGCAACGCCGAGCCTTGTAATGGCGATGATTTATTTCATGCCCGCAATATTTTGTTGGCTGGCACCTCAATCATGTCGGGTGAAGCCAGCGCCGCTATATTTGCCACCGGGATGCACAGCGAATTTGGCAAAATCGCCCATTTAACCCAAACCGCTGGTGCGTCGATTTCGCCCTTGCAATTAGAAATCATCCGTCTCAGTCGCATCATAGCGATGATGGCGTTGTGCTTGGGTGCGGTGTTTTTTCTGATTGGTCAAAGCATGGGCTTGTCATTTTGGGACAATTTTATTTTTGCTATTGGCATTATCGTTGCCAATGTGCCGGAAGGTTTATTACCAACTGTCACATTGTCGTTAGCAATGGCAACCCAGCGAATGGCAAAACGCAATGCCTTGATTCGGCATTTACCATCGGTCGAGGCTTTAGGTTCAGCTACCGTAATTTGCACCGACAAAACCGGTACTCTCACCGAAAATCGCATGGAAGCTGTCAGTCTGTATCTCAATCAGCAACTGATTTCATCGACCGAGATTCAACAACAAGCCGAATTACAACAGCAATATCAGGATTTTTTTATCGACGCGCTGCTTTGTCACAACTTAAAACCAATGACGGTAGCAGGCAAAATCCAATTAAGCGGCGATCCGATGGAAATTGCCTTGGTCGCAATGGCAAAAAGCAATTTAAAGCAGCGCTTTAATTACCGAAAAATTAATGAAATCGGTTTTGATACTTACCGCAAACGGTTATCGACAATTCATCAAACCCCGAATGGCATCATGTTGTATTGCAAAGGTGCGTTGGAAATGTTGTTGCCATTGGCTAATCGAGTACAAATTGGCGCTGAGATTGTGCCGATTAGCGCTGAAAACCGCTATGGTTTTACTCAAGCGCTGGAAACCATGGCGGCAGATGGCTTACGGGTGTTGGCGTTTGCTTGGCGGCAGTTGGACAGTAGCGATGATTTAGCTAACAGCGAACAAAATCTGATTTTAGGCGGTTTGGTCGGCTTAGCTGATCCGCCGCGTGCTGCCGTGCCTGCTGCGATTAGCAAATGTAAAACGGCGGGCATTAAAGTGATTATGGTCACTGGCGACCATCCGCACACCGCCTTGGCGATTGGCCGACAAATAGGCCAAATCGCAACCGATAATCCCGTGGTAATTACTGGCGATCAATTACGCAAACTGTCACCCACCCAATTACAGTTAACCTTGGATGCACCGGAACTGATTTTTGCCCGCGTCGCTGCCGATCAAAAAATGCTCATCGTCAAAGCCTTGAAAAACAAAAAACAAGTGGTGGCGGTGACTGGCGATGGCGTCAACGATGCGCCAGCCCTAAAAATGGCCGACATTGGCATTGCGATGGGGATTAGCGGCACCGATGTCGCTAAACAAGCAGCCGACATGATTTTGTTAGATGATAACTTTGCCAGTATTGTTGCGGCAATTGAGGAAGGCCGAGCAGTTTATGCCAATATCCGCAAGTTTTTAACTTACATTCTGACCTCTAACGTACCAGAATTAGTGCCTTATTTAGCGTTTGCCTTATTCAAGATTCCATTGCCATTAACCATTATCCAGATTCTAGCCGTTGATTTAGGCACTGATATGTTACCTGCGCTGGGCTTAGG
>JBEGMT010000233.1:0-6329 GCA_041182925.1 Pseudomonadota bacterium
GAGAGCGTTTGACATTAGCGGATTCAGAAGGCTACATGCCGCAAGAAATTATCAATGCAAAACCAGTTTCAGCTGCGGTTAAAGAGTTTTTTGGCTCAAGTCAGTTGTCGCAGTTTATGGACCAAAACAACCCGCTTTCACAGGTCACTCATAAGCGTAGGGTTTCTGCATTAGGCCCCGGTGGTTTGGCTAGAGAACGTGCAGGCTTTGAGGTTCGTGACGTACATACAACCCATTACGGCCGTGTATGCCCAATTGAGACGCCTGAGGGGCCAAACATTGGTTTGATTAACTCATTGTCTGTTTACGCTAGAACCAATGACTATGGTTTTTTAGAAACGCCCTATAGAAAAGTGGTCGATGGCAAAGTAACCGATCAAGTTGATTACATTTCAGCGATTGAAGAAGGTGAGTACGTTATTGCTCAGTCTAGTGTTGCTGTTGATGAAACGGGTCGATTAGTTGAAGGCTTAGTATCTTGCCGTTACAAAGACGAATTTACATTAGCGTCGTCTGAAACTGTGCAATATATGGACGTATCGTCTAAACAAATCGTATCTGTTGCTGCATCTATTATTCCATTCTTAGAACATGATGACGCGAACCGCGCTTTGATGGGTTCTAACATGCAACGTCAAGCTGTACCAACACTTCGTGCCGAGAAACCATTAGTTGGTACCGGTATGGAGCGGGTTGTTGCGAAAGACTCCGGTGTGACAGTAGTTGCAACGCGTGGCGGTCGTGTAGAAGCGGTTGATGCTGCGCGTATCGTAGTTCGCGCCAATGATGATGAAACAGTGGCGGGTATTCCTGGTGTTGATATTTACAACCTAATTAAATACACCCGTTCAAACCAAAATACCTGTATTAACCAAAAACCATTGGTTAAATTAGGCGACATCGTTAATAAAGGTGATATTTTGGCTGATGGACCTTCAACTGACTTAGGTGAGTTGGCTTTAGGTCAAAATATGCTGATCGCATTTATGCCTTGGAATGGCTATAACTTCGAAGACTCGATTTTGGTGTCTGAGCGTGTTGTAAAAGAAGATCGTTTTACAACCATTCATATCGAAGAAAAAACTTGTGTTGCAAGGGAAACTAAACATAGTCCTGAAGAAATCACTGCAGATATTCCAAACGTAAGCGAAGAGGCTTTATCCAAATTGGATGAGTCAGGTATTGTTTATGTGGGTGCTGAAGTAAAAGGCGGCGATATTCTGGTTGGTAAAGTAACCCCGAAAGGTGAAACTCAATTAACACCAGAAGAGAAGTTATTGCGGGCCATTTTCGGTGAAAAAGCAGCAGACGTAAAAGATACCTCATTAAGAGTGCCTGGTAACGTTCGTGGTACTGTAATTGATGTACAAGTATTTACTCGTGATGGCGTCAAAAAAGATAAACGTGCTTTAGAAATCGAAGAAGCCGAAATCAAACGCTATCGAATGGACTTGGACGACCAACTAAAAATTGTTGAACATGATATTTTTGCTCGTGTTAAATCAATGTTGGTAGGTACAAAAGCAGACAAAGGTCCAAACGGATTGAAAAAAGGCGATCAAATCGAGTTAGCTTATTTGGATAGTTTAACTAATTCTGAATTGTTGAAAATCAAAACCAATGACGAAGATGTTAACTTGAAGTTAGAAGCTGTTTCAGAACAGGTTGAACAGCAACGCAAAGAGTTTGACGAACGTTTCGAACAGAAAAAGAAAAAAATCACTATGGGTGACGATTTGGCCCCAGGTGTGTTGAAAATGGTAAAAGTTTACTTAGCCGTCAAAAAACGTATTCAGCCTGGTGACAAAATGGCTGGCCGACACGGTAATAAGGGTGTTATTTCACAAATTGTACCTATCGAAGATATGCCTTATACGGCTGATGGTAACCCAGTTGATATTTTATTAAATCCACTTGGTGTGCCTTCACGGATGAACGTTGGACAGGTATTGGAAACTCATCTTGGTTGGGCGGCAAAAGGTCTAGGCAAAAAAATTGGCAGAATGTTAGAAGCTCAAGCCAAAGTTCAGGAAATCAGAGGATTTATGGAGAAAATCTATAATTCCAGCGGTAGAAAAGAAGACTTGAACTCATTTTCTGATCAAGAAATTATAGAAATGGCTGTCAATCTTGTCAGCGGTGTGCCAATGGCTACCCCTGTATTCGACGGTGCTTCAGAAGAGGATATTCGTACCATGTTGCGTTTAGCTGATTTGCCGGAACATGGTCAAACTGTTTTATATGATGGTTTGACTGGCGAACCGTTTGAACGCGAAGTAACCGTAGGTTACATGTATATGCTGAAATTGAATCACTTGGTTGACGACAAGATGCATGCACGTTCAACAGGTCCGTATAGTTTAGTAACTCAACAACCATTGGGCGGTAAAGCTCAGTTCGGTGGGCAGCGTTTTGGTGAGATGGAGGTCTGGGCACTGGAAGCATATGGTGCAGCCTATACATTACAAGAAATGCTGACCGTTAAGTCTGATGACGTTACAGGCAGAACGCGTATGTATAAGAACATTGTCGATGGCAATCATTCTATGGAAGCCGGTATGCCAGAGTCTTTCAACGTATTAGTCAAAGAAATTCGTTCCCTCGCAGTTAATATCGAGATGGAACAAGATTAATCGTATAAACAACAAGATAGATTCTGAATAACACCAGATTACATTTAAAGAGGATAAACTCTTGAAAGATTTAATGAATTTCCTAAAGCGTCAAGGTCGTACAGACGATTTTGATAACATCCGTATTGGATTAGCATCGCCAGACATGATTCGTTCATGGTCTTATGGCGAAGTGAAAAAGCCAGAGACGATTAACTATCGTACATTTAAGCCAGAGCGTGACGGTTTGTTCTGCGCTAAGATTTTTGGGCCGATTAGCGATTACGAATGTTTGTGCGGCAAATATAAGCGTTTAAAACATCGTGGCGTTATCTGTGAGAAATGCGGTGTTGAAGTAACTTTGTCTAAAGTACGTCGTGAGCGTATGGGGCATATTGATTTGGCGAGCCCAGTTGCTCATATTTGGTTTTTAAAATCATTACCATCGCGCATTGCTTTACTGTTAGACATGACATTGCGTTCAATTGAGCGCGTGTTGTATTTCGAAACATTTGTTGTTACCGATCCAGGCATGTCACCTTTGGAAAAAGGTCAGTTGCTAACAGATGATGAATATCTAAATGCGATTGAAGAGCATGGCGATGATTTCGTGGCAAAAATGGGTGCCGAAGCCATTTTCGACCTATTGAAATCAATTGATTTGAAAGAAGAAATCAATACGCTGCGCGAAGAAATCAATTCAACTAATTCAGATACAAAAATCAAAAAGTTTTCAAAGCGTTTGAAAGTAATTGATTCTTTGTTGGCATCAAATAATCGTCCTGAATGGATGATTATGACGGTATTGCCTGTATTACCGCCTGAATTACGCCCTTTAGTTCCATTGGATGGTGGTCGTTTTGCGACTTCTGACTTAAATGATCTGTATCGTCGCGTTATCAATCGTAATAACCGTTTAACACGTTTATTAGACTTGAATGCGCCTGATATTATCGTTCGCAATGAAAAACGGATGTTGCAGGAATCGGTTGATGCCTTGTTAGATAACGGTCGTCGTGGTCGTGCAATTACCGGTAGCAATAGAAGACCGTTGAAATCCTTAGCCGATATGATTAAGGGTAAGCAAGGTCGTTTCCGTCAAAACTTATTAGGTAAACGTGTCGATTATTCTGGTCGTTCGGTTATTGTGGTAGGGCCAACACTGAGATTGCATCAGTGTGGTTTGCCGAAAAAGATGGCTTTGGAATTATTTAAACCATTTATTTTTAGTAAATTGCAGTTGCGCGGTTTAGCAACAACAATTAAAGCTGCTAAGAAAATGGTTGAAAGAGAAGGTGCTGAAGTATGGGATATTCTCGAAGAAGTGATTCGTGAACATCCAGTTTTATTGAATAGAGCGCCAACACTTCACAGATTAGGTATTCAAGCATTTGAACCGACTCTAATTGAAGGTAAAGCAATCCAATTGCATCCTTTAGTTTGTAGTGCGTTCAACGCTGACTTTGATGGTGATCAGATGGCGGTACATATTCCGTTGTCTATTGAAGCCCAATTAGAAGCGCGTACTTTAATGATGGCGACAAATAATATTCTGTCACCAGCAAATGGTGAACCAGTAATCAATCCATCGCAAGACGTGGTATTGGGTTTGTATTACATCAGTCGTGAAAAAATTAACGCAATTGGTGAAGGTAGTATTTTTACAGATTCATCGGAAATATTAAAAGCACTAGACAGCAAAACTGTTGAATTACAATCAAGAATTGAAATTCGTATCACAGAAAAAATTAAAAATCCTCAAGGCGGTTTTGATTCAATCACTAGCAGAAAGAAAACCACCGTTGGTCGTGCTTTGATTTGGGATATTGTTCCAGACGGTATGCCTTATGAGTTAGTTAACGTCGATATGACTAAAAAGAACATCTCAAGACTGATTAACTATAGCTATCGCTATTTAGGTATCAAAGAAACTGTTATTTTAGCTGACCAAATTATGTATCTAGGTTTCAAATATGCGACTAGATCAGGTGTTTCATTTGGTATTGAGGATATGGAGATCCCAGCTAAAAAAGCCGACATTATTCGTGCAGCTGACTCTGAAGTAACTGAAATTCAAAATCAGTATGCTTCAGGTTTGGTAACCGATGGTGAGCGATACAACAAAGTTGTTGATATTTGGTCTCGTGCCAATGACCAAGTTGCAAAAGTGATGATGGAAGGCTTGGGAGAAGACGAAGTAGTCGACTCAACAGGAAATAGTGTTAAGCAAAAATCATTTAACTCTATCTTTATGATGGCTGAGTCAGGTGCTAGGGGTTCTGCTGCACAGATTAGACAGTTAGCGGGTATGCGTGGTCTGATGGCTAAGCCAGATGGTTCGATTATCGAAACACCAATTACTGCAAACTTTAGGGAAGGATTAGATGTACTTCAGTACTTTATTTCTACTCATGGTGCTCGTAAAGGTCTTGCTGATACTGCGTTGAAAACCGCTAACTCAGGTTATTTGACACGTCGATTAGTTGACGTTGCTCAAGATCTTGTTATTGCCGAGAGAGATTGTGGTACACAAAATGGTTTAACTATGACACCTATTATTGAGGGTGGTGATGTTGTTGAGCCATTGGTTGAAAGGGTGTTGGGGCGCGTACCCGCTGTGGATGTTATGGATCCATCTGGGACTAGATTATTGATTGCTGCGGGCACTATGATTGATGAAAACTTGGTCACAGTTCTTGAGGATAACGGTATTGATAAGATGCTAGTTAGATCAGTAATTACCTGTGAATCACGGCAAGGTGTTTGTGCCAAATGTTATGGCAGGGATTTAGGGCGTGGTCATTTGGTCAATATTGGTGAAGCTGTTGGTGTTGTTGCTGCTCAGTCAATTGGTGAGCCAGGTACTCAGTTAACAATGCGTACTTTTCATATTGGTGGTGCTGCGTCACGATCTGCTGCTGTTAGTAATGTACAGGTTAAATCGTCAGGTAGTGTAAAGCTAAATAATCTGAAAACCGTTAAAAACAGAGAGAACAACTTGGTTGCTGTTTCACGTTCAGGTGAAGTTGGTGTCATGGACGATTATGGAAGAGAGCGCGAGCGTTATAAAATTCCATACGGTGCTGTTTTATCGATTGAAGATGGCAGTGCAATAGCGGCTGGCGATATTATTGTCAATTGGGATCCACATACACATCCAGTTATTACTGAAGTGGAAGGTTTTATTCAATTAATTGATTTTATTGACGGTATTACTGTTCAAGAGCAATCTGATGAAGTAACAGGTTTGACTTCACGGGTAGTAACCGATCCTAAGCAACGTAGTTCGGCGGGTAAAGAGCTGAGACCAATGGTTCGATTAATTGATGAGCAGGGCGGTCAAATCAATTTACCTGGAACGGATATCGCAGCACAGTACTTTTTACCAGCTGGCGCTATTGTCGGTGTTAAAGATGGTGGTGAAGTAAAAGTGGGTGATGTCTTGGCGCGTATTCCACAGGAATCGAGTAAAACGCGTGATATTACGGGTGGTTTGCCTCGAGTTGCTGATTTGTTTGAAGCTCGTAAAACTAAAGATCCTGCTATTCTTGCTGAGGCAACAGGCATGGTTTCGTTTGGTAAAGAAACTAAAGGTAAGCAACGAGTCATTATTACCGACTCTGAAGGTTTGCAATATGAAACCTTAATACCCAAATGGAGACATATTACTGTTTTCGAGGGCGAGTTTGTGGAGAAAGGCGAAACGATTGCAGAGGG
>JBEGMT010000234.1:0-4971 GCA_041182925.1 Pseudomonadota bacterium
GTGCCTTGCTGTTCATAGCGAGGCATGCTTACGAAAAGCGAACGAGTTTTAACATCTCGTTGGAAATGTAAGGAATAGTAAATGAACAAAGTGCCTCTGACGGTTTCTGGCGCCAATAAACTGCGCGAAGAATTGGAAGAATTAAAATCTGTGGTCCGCCCACGTATTATTGCGGCAATTGCTACGGCGCGGGAGCATGGTGATTTAAAAGAAAATGCTGAATATCATGCAGCGCGTGAGCAACAAAGCTTTGCTGAAGGACGAATTGCTGAAATTGAAGGCAAATTGTCAAATGCTAATATCATTGATGTCACCAAAACCGATGCCAATGGCAAAGTAGTGTTTGGCGCGACTGTCGAAATTGAAGATATTAATTCGGGTAAAGTGGTGACTTATCAAATTGTTGGTGAAGATGAAGCCAATATTAAAGAAGGTCGTATTTCTGTCGGTTCGCCAATTGCAAGGGCTTTGATTGGCAAAGAAGTTGAAGATGTCGTAATTGTAAAAGCGCCAGGCGGCAATATCGAATACGAGATTCTTGAAATCAAATATATTTAAAAATAGGGAGGCTTTAGCCTCCCTTTGGTTATTTCTTCGGATTTCTTCGGTATAAAACCGCAATTTGTCCGATAGATTGAATTTGTTCAGAAACGGTTTGAGAGCAGATTTGTTCGCTGATAATTTTACGATCATCACGTTCTGCACGAATTTTAACTTTAATTAATTCGTGGGTGTCTAACGCAAGGTTGATTTCTTTGATAACTGCTTCTGTTAAGCCCGCTTGTCCAATCATGACAACAGGATTTAGTGAATGCGCTTGCGCTTTCAGTTTTTTCTTTTGGATAGGATTCACTCTGTTTCCTTTAACTTTAAAATCCCAACAATTTTACACCAATAGAACAAATGTCACGCAGCAAAAGTAGCCAGCAATGGATGCAGGAACATTTTCACGATGAGTACGTCAAAAAGGCTCAAGCACTTGGTTATCGCTCAAGAGCGGTTTTTAAGTTGCAAGAAATCCAAGAAAAAGATCATCTGATTCGCCCAGGCATGAATATTGTCGATTTAGGCGCTGCGCCAGGTGGTTGGTCTGAATATGTGCGAAAGATCGTTAGCAAAAAAGACAAAGTGATTGCTTTAGATTTATTGGAAATCGAACCGATTGAAGGCGTTGATTTTATTCAAGGTGATTTTCGAGAGGATGATGTACTTGAACAACTTTATAAAGTGCTTGATAACCAACCTGTACACTTGTTATTGTCGGACATGGCACCCAATATGAGTGGTAATAAAGAAGTGGACCAGCCTCGATCAATTTATTTAGGCGAGTTGGCATTAGATGCTGCCAATACAATATTGGTAAAGGGTGGTACATTCCTGATTAAAATGTTCCAAGGCGCAGGATTTGATGAATTTTGCAACCAGGTTCGGGCTAGATTTACAACAGTGGTAATTCGTAAACCAAAAGCTTCCCGTCCTCGTAGCAATGAAGTTTATATTCTGGCAAAAGGGTTTAAATAAGCTGGGTCAAGCTTATATAGCGAGTATTCCTGATACAATTACTCGGTTTTCTAATACTAGGGCTGTTCTAGGCCGGAGCGCGTAACTTGAGCGATATGATAAAAAATTTAGTTTTGTGGGTCGTCATCGCAGTGGTATTGATGGCAGTATTCAATAATTTTGGCTCCAGATCGATTCGTAACGATTCGACGTTGTCCTACTCGCAATTGATTGACGCGGTAAAAGCGGGTCAAGTTCAACAAGTCGCTATTTCAGATAACACGATCAAAGGCAAAATGCAGGCAGGCGATAAGTTTAAAACTTACATGCCTAATGACCCGCATTTGATTGATGATTTGTTAGCTAATGGTGTTGAAATTAGCGTACAACCGCCAGAAGAGCCGTCTCTGTTAATGCAAATTTTTGTCTCATTTGGTCCGATTTTGTTACTGATTGCGGTTTGGGTGTTTTTTATGCGTCAAATGCAAGGTGGTGGTATCGGTGGTCGAGGCGGGGCTATGGGATTTGGTAAAAGCAAAGCCAGAATGCTCGAGCAAGATCAAAATAAAGTGACTTTTGCCGATGTTGCTGGTTGTGATGAAGCCAAAGAAGAAGTCGAAGAAATGGTCGATTTCTTAAGAGACCCAGCTAAATATCAAAAATTAGGCGGCAAAGTGCCACGCGGTGCTTTGATGGTTGGCCCTCCAGGTACAGGTAAAACTTTACTAGCCAGAGCAATTGCTGGCGAAGCAAAAGTACCTTTCTTTACTATTTCAGGCTCTGATTTCGTCGAAATGTTTGTTGGTGTCGGTGCATCTCGGGTGCGCGATATGTTTGAACAAGCTAAAAAACATGCGCCTTGTATTATCTTTATTGACGAAATTGATGCGGTTGGTCGTTCGCGTGGTGCTGGTTTAGGCGGTGGTAATGATGAACGTGAACAAACATTAAACCAATTGCTGGTAGAAATGGATGGTTTTGAAGGTCACGAAGGCATTATCGTTATTGCAGCGACTAACCGTGCAGATGTATTGGATAAGGCTTTATTAAGGCCAGGTCGATTTGATCGTCAAGTAGTGGTCGGTGTGCCTGATGTGAGAGGCCGTGAGCAAATTCTAAATGTTCATCTTAAAAAAGTACCGGCTGCTGATGATGTCAAAGTTAAATACATTGCTCAAGGCACGCCTGGTTTTTCAGGTGCAGATTTGGCTAATCTGGTTAACGAAGCTGCTTTATTTGCAGCGCGCCAGAACAAGCGTTTGGTAACTATGGCTGATTTGGAAAAAGCCAAAGATAAGTTAATCATGGGAGCGGAAAGACGCTCTATGGTCATGGATGAAAAAGAGAAAAAAATGACCGCTTATCATGAAGCTGGTCATGCGATCGTTGGTCGCTTAGTGCCAGATCATGATCCGGTTTACAAAGTTAGTATCATGCCGCGTGGCCGTGCTTTGGGTGTTACTATGTTTTTGCCGGAACGCGATCAGTACAGTGCCAGCAAACGTAAATTAGACAGCATGATTTCAAGTTTGTATGGTGGACGGATTGCCGAAGAATTGATTTTTGGCTGGGAAGAAGTTTCTACAGGAGCGTCAAATGATATTGAAAGAGCCACCGAATTAGCCAGAAATATGGTGACTAAATGGGGCTTATCTCAACGTTTAGGGCCTTTGGCTTATAGTGAAGAAGAAGGTGAAGTATTTTTAGGTCGTTCTGTAACGCAACATAAATCAGTTGCTGAAGAGACTTCTCATACTATTGATGAAGAAATTCGCTCGATTATTGATAGAAATTATGAAAGAGCTGAAAAAATTCTCAAAGAAAACGCTGATATCTTGCATGCTATGTCAGATGCTTTGATGAAATATGAAACCATCGATAAATATCAGATCGATGATTTAATGAATAGAAAGCCAGTTAGAGAACCTAAAGGCTGGGATGAAACACCACCGCCACCATCAGCGTCTATTGATCCTGAACCTTGGGGGCAAACTACACATACAGTTGATGGTACGGCTGAACAGAGTTAATTTAGACACAAAAACCAAGAGAGGCTAACGCCTCTCTTTTTTTTGGTAATGAGGAACAAGAGAAAAATGGTAAAAAAATATTTTGGTACAGACGGTATTCGAGGGAAAGTAGGCGATTATCCAATTACTGCTGATTTTATGCTGAAGCTTGGTTGGGCAACTGGACGAGTTTTTGCAAAAGAAGGTGGTTTTGTCTTAGTTGGTAAAGACACTCGAATTTCTGGCTATATGTTTGAATCAGCTTTGGAAGCCGGGCTTTCTGCAGCTGGTGTTGATACCAAAATGTTAGGTCCTATGCCAACACCTGGAGTTGCTTACTTGACTCGAACCCTACGTGCTAAAGCTGGTATCGTGATTAGTGCGTCTCACAACCCTTATTACGATAACGGCATTAAATTTTTTTCTGTCAGTGGTTCTAAATTACCTGATGAATTAGAGCATCAAATTGAACATTATATTGATGCACCAATGACCACGGTTGAATCATCCAAATTAGGAAAGGTAAAGCGCGTAAGTGATGCTGCAGGCCGTTATATTGAGTTTTGTAAAGCCACTGTTCCCCCTCAACTGGATTTTAAAGGTATGCGGATTGTCATTGATTGTGCCAATGGCGCAACTTATCACATTGCCCCTCATGTGTTTGCGGAAGTTGGTGCGGAAGTAGTGGCGATTGCCGCTGAACCAGATGGTCTAAATATTAATGACGAATGTGGTGCGACTAAACCTGAAAATTTGGCTGCTAAAGTCTTGGAGTTTCGCGCTGATGTTGGTATCGCTTTAGATGGCGATGGCGACAGAATCATCATGGTTGATCATAAAGGTGAGATAGTTGATGGTGACGAGCTGATTTACGTGATTGCTAAGTCGCGTTTAGAGGAAGGCAAACTGATAGGTCCGGTTGTTGGTACTTTGATGTCTAATTTAGGCATGGAGCACGCGCTTAATGCTTTAGGTGTGCCATTATTTAGAGCGAATGTTGGCGATCGCTATGTGATGGAGTTATTAGCCGAAAAACAAGGTATGTTGGGTGGTGAAGGTTCTGGTCATATTATCTGCTTGGACAAAACTACGACCGGTGATGGCATCGTTTCAGCTTTGCAAGTGTTGGCCGAAATGCAGCGTACCGGCAAAAGCCTCAACGAATTGAAATCATGGATGAAAAAATATCCGCAAGTGTTGATAAACGTCAAAGTTGAGAAAAAAATTAATATCAACGAAAACGAAGCGATTAAAAAAGCGGTCACGGCTGTTGAGAAAAAATTAGGTGACAAGGGTAGGGTATTGCTAAGAGCTTCAGGTACCGAACCATTGGTTAGAGTGATGGTAGAAGGTATTGACGAAGATGATGTTAATAAATATGCCCAACAATTAGCGAATGACGTCAAAAAGGCAATCTAACTTGAACTTAAACTAGCCAGCGTTTATCATAGCTGGCTTTAAT
>JBEGMT010000235.1:0-5946 GCA_041182925.1 Pseudomonadota bacterium
TTTTTGAAAGGTTTTACGGCTAAAGGTCGTTTTCAACCTTTGTTATCGAGCGTTTCGGTGAAATTATCGTTAAATCCGAAAACACCTTTGTTGGGCGCGATGTATTTTTATGCTTGATTAAAGGTCGGTTAGAGTCTCAGCGCTTTCGGTACGCACCCAATCACCACTGCGCTGTAAAACAAAATAGCCACGTTGCAAGGCTTCTTTTTTAGCGTCTTGGTTGATATGAAAGGCGGCAATCGCGCCGTATTGTTTGAAGCCTTTATAAAAAAGTGATGCCGATTCGTTCTAATTTTTCATCAGTGCGCTTCATTTGTTCAGCGGTTGCTTTTTGAGAGTCAGCGAGACTTGCAATTAGGGCTTTTAATTCATCATCAGTCATTTGAGCTGCTCCCGGGTTCAAGGTTATGGGCAAAATTCTAGCAAAAGAATAATTTTCGGCTAGGCGTGCAAATCATCAAAAACCCACATCAGGCTGACAGCCTTAAGCTTGATGTTTTAAACTAGCCTTTTAATCGGCGCAGCCTTGAATGGATTCGGTTGCGATTTACGATCCTTACTAAAAGGTAACCTCCATGCCACAACGCATTTTTCGTACCAGTAAACCTAAAGCCGACATTACTGAATTACCCAAACTGGGTTTAGCTAAAAAGCATTTAATTGCCGATTTTAAGCATTATTACAGCCATCGCTTAGGTCGTGATGAAAACTGCCGTTCCGTCCACTACGCCTACCAAGCCTTATCACTGGCTATTAGTGATCGTTTGGTCGAGCGTTGGAAACAGACCTACAACACCTATCGCGATAGCGAGTGTAAAAAAGCCTATTACTTGTCGATGGAATTTTTAATGGGCCGCTCGTTAAGTAATGCGATGTTGAATTTAGGTATTGATGATGTCGCTAAAAAAGCGTTGTACGAAGTAGGTATTGAGTTAGAAGAATTATTAGACAGCGAACCAGATGCTGGCTTAGGCAATGGCGGTTTAGGGCGGTTAGCGGCTTGTTTTATTGATAGCTGTGCTACCTTGCAATTGCCTGTCACTGGTTACGGCTTGCGCTACGAATACGGCATGTTTTCCCAACATATCGTCAATGGTGAACAAGTCGAGCGTCCCGACCATTGGTTAAGAATGGGCAATATTTGGGAAATTGAACGCCCTGAATATATGGTAAAAGTCAAATTTGGTGGCCATACCGAAGTCCATATTGATGAACACGGCAAATCGCGCACCAGTTGGGTTAATACCCGTGACATTTTGGCGATGCCTTATGACACGCCAGTGCCAGGTTATCAAAATGGCACCGTCAATACCTTGCGTTTGTGGAAAGCCATGGCTACCGACGAATTCAATCTGCAGGAATTTAATGCCGGTGACTATGCAGAAGCGGTGGCACAAAAAAATACCGCTGAAAACATCACTATGGTGCTTTACCCGAATGACGCCAACGAGAACGGCAAAATCTTGCGTTTGCAGCAGCAATATCTATTGGCTTCGGCTAGTTTACAAGATGTGGTAGGGCGTTGGGCGGCGGTACATGGACAAGATTTCAGTCAATTTGCCGCGAAAAACTGTTTTCAGTTAAACGACACTCATCCTAGTATCGCGGTGGCTGAATTAATGCGGATTTTGTTGGATGTTTATGGCTTAACTTGGCAAGCGGCCTGGGAAATTACTCGCAACACCATGGCTTATACCAACCATACCTTATTGCCCGAAGCCTTGGAGAAGTGGTCTGTTGGTTTGATGCAGCATTTATTGCCGCGTTTGATGGAAATTATTTATGAAATCAACGCCCACTTTTTAGCTGAAGTGTCAGCGCATTGGCCGGGAGATGGCCAGCGTTTGGCGCGGATGTCGTTGATTGAAGAAGGCCATGATAAAAAAGTGCGAATGGCTTATCTGGCAATCGTTGGCAGTTTTTCGGTCAATGGCGTTGCGGAATTACATACCAAATTGCTCAAAGAAGGTTTGTTTAACGATTTCTACCAACTCTGGCCGAAAAAATTTAACAACAAAACCAACGGCGTTACCCCGAGACGTTGGTTGGCAGGTTGTAATCCTGAATTAGCGGATTTAATCACCGATTCAATTGGTGATGCTTGGATTACTGATTTGGCGCAACTGTCCAAATTAAAGCCTTATGCTGAAAATGCTAATTTCAGAAAAAAATGGCAGCAAATTAATCAGCGTAGTAAACAGCGTTTGGTCGATTTAAAAAAACTCGAACACGATATTGATATTAACGTAAACGCTTTGTTCGATGTGCAAGTGAAGCGGATTCACGAATACAAACGCCAAATTCTCAACGTTTTACATGTGATTCATCTGTATAACCGGATTAAGCGCGGTGATATTGAAAATTGGGTGCCACGTTGTGTGTTGATTGGTGGCAAAGCTGCGCCCGGTTATATGATGGCGAAAAAAACCATCAAATTGATTAATAATGTCGCTGAAGTGATTAATAACGACCCTGAAATTGGCGATAAATTGAAATTAGTCTTTATGGCTAATTATCGAGTATCAGCGATGGAAGTGATTTGCCCAGGTGCGGATTTGTCCGAACAAATTTCTACTGCCGGTAAAGAAGCCTCGGGCACCGGCAATATGAAATTTATGATGAACGGTGCCTTAACCATCGGCACCTTGGATGGAGCCAACATTGAGATTCGTGAAGAAGTCGGTGCCGAAAATTTCTTCTTGTTTGGGTTGACTGAAGCCGAAGTTGAAGCCTTACGCCCCCATTACAACCCACAAAGCTACATCAACCAAGACAGCGATTTACAAGCGGTGATGCATTTATTGGAATGTGGTCATTTCAACCAATTCGAGCCAGGTATTTTTGATGACATCATTGCCTCGTTGAAAAACCCTAACGACCCGTGGATGACGATTGCCGATTTCCGTAGCTTTATCAATGCTCAGCAACGGGTTGAAGCCGCTTACCGCGACCAAGAACTGTGGACTAAAATGAGTATTCTCAACACCGCTGCCAGCGGTAAGTTTTCCACCGATAGAACCATCAGCGAATATAATCGCGATATTTGGCAGCTAACGCCAATTGATGTTGTTAAGTAACAAGGAATTAAACCATGATTGATGTTGTGTTGTTTGAGCCGGAAATTCCGGCCAACACCGGCAATATTATCCGCTTGTGCGCCAACACCGGCGCACATTTGCATTTAATCCAACCGCTAGGTTTTCAGCTCGATGATAAGCGTCTACGCAGGGCAGGGCTGGATTACCACGAATGGGTCAATATTCGTCAATACGCCAATTTACAAGACTATCTTGAACGCGCCCAACCCAAACGCTTATTTGCCTTAACCACTAAAGGTAGCAAAGTGTTCAGCGATGTCAGCTTTCAAGCGGGCGATGCTTTAATGTTTGGCCCAGAAAGTCGCGGCTTACCAGCCAGTTTTTTAGACCAGCATCCTGCTGATTTGAAACTTTATTTACCAATGAAGGCGGAAAGTCGCAGTTTAAATTTATCCAATACCGTGTCGATTGCTTTGTACGAAGCTTGGCGGCAATTGGGCTTTGATGGGGCGTTGATTAAATAGCGGCTGATAAACAGGGCTGGCTTTCTCCTGTCAGATGAACCAGCACTTCATCACCTACCGCCAGCATTCCCAGTCTGTCATGCAAGGCATTTTGCCCAAAATAGACTTTATGATTTGCTTGCCGTAATTGCGCTAAAGCCGTCAATGGCGCTTTGCTGCTGATGGCGGTGTCTGGGTCAATTGCCGGTACAGAGCAGCGGGAGCAGGGTTTGGGCAGTCTGAAATTGATTTGGTTGATGCTGATGTTACGCCAATAATCTTCGGCGTAGGCTTGGCAAGCGCTGACCACCAAATTGGGGCGGAAGCGTTGCATCGACAAATCCAGATTCGCCGCTTGATTAAAAGCTTGTAACGACGCATCGGAGACAATTAAGAACGGAAAACCATCTGAAAAAGCGGTTTGATCTTGTTCAGTTGCGTAATCAGGATCGACTGTTCTGATGCGGTCTTGGGGGTGATAAACCAAGCGGCAAGGGTGTTGGAGAAAATCGCTCAGCCAAGCATCAACGCTATCGGACACGGTTTTTGCTATACATTGATCATCCCAGATGCTGACCGAAATATCTTCGCCGCCAACCGGTTCAAGCGCAATACCAATCTGAGTTTTATCCGCCGCTGATAGCCAAAGTTGATTGTCAGCAATCCGGGTTTTAATCAACGCCATTTTCGGCAAACGACGCTGGCTTAAAAACAAGCCTTGTTGATCAACCAGCATCCATTGTCGGTCATAACGCAAACCAGTTTTAGCCACCGGCCATTGTTGAACAGAAAAACCAGCTAATGATTTAACCGGATAAACGTAAATTTCGCTGAGAATCGGCATGGTAAATCCTTAGGCTTGTAATAAAGGGTCGAGTTCGCCTTGTCTGTCCAATGCTTGCAAATCATCAAAACCGCCAACATGTAATTCGCCAATAAAGATTTGTGGCACGGTGCGGCGGCGGGTTTTAGTCATGACTTCTTCGCGTAAGCCAGGTTTGGAATCAATGTTGATTTCCTTGTAGCTGGCACCTTTGCGTTCAAGCAAGCGTTTTGCCATCGTGCAATATGGGCAGATTGGCGTAGTGTAGATGATGATTTCGGGCATTTGAATGAGTTGATAAAAGCGCAAAAATTTATTTTAACACCGCGCCGATTGCTCAAGGGCAATGGCAAGAGATTTCATCGTTCCCAACGCACAACGTCACTGCCATTAAGTTAAGCGATTGTAGGGGCGAATTTATTCGCCTTTGGGCTCTCATCAAGGCCCACATGTCGAATAAATTCGACCCTACTTCTACCTATTTCCTTAACTTAATGGCACTGAACCTACAGGCTCAAGCGCAATCGCATGGGCAAGTTGCTGGATTAATAGCGCCGCTGCTTGTTCCAATGTTGCACCCCAAGCCACAATGCCATCTTCATGTCCAAGCATGGTAAATAGCCGCATCTGGCTGACTTGTTTGGAACTAAACAAGTTTTTAACCGCTTGCGCCATTTCTGTTGTGCCATAGGCAATTGTGGCCTTGGTATGCGGCAGATTTAAAGCCAGCGTATTGCGCCAGATTTCAGGACTATGAACATGAATCACCACTTGCGCTGTTGCATCATGTTGGTAAACACTGGCGTGAGTCAGTGCTTCAGAAGACGGAGCGGTTAAACCCGATGAGTTAATCTGATTCAATTCGACTGAAGCGCTGTCAATTAAGGCGTAATCCTTTGCGGTTAACTGCGCTAAATGGCCAGTTTGAGTGCCAGAAATTACAAACGCTGCACTATTCAACGCTAAGCGCTGACTGATATTGCCATAACCTAAACCATCATATTTTCTCGGATTCTGGCCGATTAATTGCAGTCGATACAGTATGCTGCGCCAAGCATTAAGCTGATTAAGATTGATATTTGTAGGTAGTGGTTTATGCTGATGATTAAGGTGGTATTTAATGACACCTTCCATTTCGCTCATTGGCTTTGTATCCTTCTCGTGTTTTTTTAGATTTTGTCTTTACTTTTCAAATACATGACAGTTAATTTTTTTCGCCCAGTCTTTTTTTCTCTATTTTTGCTGTATTTAATGACGTTGAGTTTTGCCTATGGTGCAACTAATCAGCCAGCGATTAAAGCCATTACTTTGGCCGATATTCAGCAGCGGATTCAAATCATTAAAGATAAGCAGAATTTGTCTGAGGAGCTGAAAAACCGGATTTTAGCCTCTTATTACGAAAGCCAAGATAATCTTAACGAATTACAAGCCCAAGAAGCACAAGCCGAGTCATTTAAACAATCAATGACCAGTGTGCCTTTGGAAGCCAAGCAGTTGGTAAAACAAATTGCTGATGCCGAAAATAATCTAAAAAATCGCAAACAAGAAAAATTCGCGCTGTTTCCAACCGATGAACTGGAAC
>JBEGMT010000236.1:0-4303 GCA_041182925.1 Pseudomonadota bacterium
GAATGAGATTGTACCTGCTTTGTTTGAAGAGTTTGGCTATAAATCAGTAATGCAAGTGCCAAAAATAACCAAAATTACATTGAATATGGGTGTTGGTGAGGCGATTGCTGATAAAAAGATACTTCAATCGGCTGTATCTGATATGGAAAAAATTTCGGGACAAAAAGCTGTAATTACATTAGCAAGAAAATCAATCGCGGGTTTTAAAATTCGTGATGATATGCCTATTGGTTGTAAAGTAACTTTACGTGGCGAAAAAATGTATGAATTCTTTGATCGTTTGATAACGATCTCTATTCCTAGAATTCGTGATTTCCGTGGTTTAAGTCCTAAGAGTTTTGATGGTCGCGGCAATTATACATTGGGTGTTAAAGAGCAAATTATTTTCCCTGAAATTGATTACGATAAAATTGATGCTCTACGTGGTATGGATATTTGTATAACAACAACAGCTACCAATGATAAAGAAGGTTTAGCGTTGTTGAAACAGTTCAATTTTCCATTTAAAAACTAAAGGTATCAATATGGCTAAAAAATCAATGATTGCTCGCGAGCACAAGCGCGAATTGCTAATAAAAAAATTTGATGCAAAGAGAAGAGCATTAAAAGATGTTATTAGTTCACCAAATTCATCTTTCGAAGAGAAGGATGCTGCTCAGTTACAACTTCAAAAATTACCTCGTGATTCTAGCAAGTCAAGATTAAGAAATAGATGTAATCTTACTGGTAGACCTCATGGTTACTATAGAAAATTTGGACTAAGTCGTAATAAGCTTAGAGAGGCCACAATGCGTGGTGATGTTCCAGGTTTGACTAAAGCCAGTTGGTAATTCTGATCCGTGTTTTGGAGTAATAATAATGAGTATGAGTGATCCAATTGCAGATATGTTGACTAGGATTAGAAATGGTCAAGCTGCAAACAAAAAAAGCGTAAAAATTCCATCATCTAAATTAAAGCTTTCAATTGCTAAAGTATTGAAAGAAGAGGGCTATATTTTAGATTATAAAGTTGAGTCAATCGGTAATCATCAAGAGATGATCGTTGATTTAAAATATTTCAACGGCGTTCCTGTCATTGAAAATGTTAAAAGAATTAGTAGGCCTGGTTTAAGAATTTATAAATCAAAAGACGAGTTACCTAAAGTATTAGGTGGTTTGGGTATTGCCATAGTTTCTACGTCTAACGGTGTTATGACTGATCGTGCTGCTCGCGCTATTGGGCATGGTGGCGAAGTTATTTGCACAGTGTGCTAATGGAAGGGAGATTAATATGTCAAGAGTAGCAAACGCACCTATATCAATTCCATCAGGCGTAGATGTAAGGCTTGAAGGTAGCAAGGTCACTGTAAAAGGTAAATTAGGTGAATTATCTTTCGGTTTAACTGATAATGTTGAATTGGATTTGGATTCTACAACTATAAAGGTCAAGTGGAACTCAGAAGTTAAAAATGCGAAGTCTCATGCAGGAACGACTAGAGCATCAATTAACAACATTGTTAAAGGTGTTTCTGAAGGATTTGTTAAAAGAATGCTTTTGGTTGGGGTTGGTTATAGAGCGCAGGTTAAAGATAATTTGTTAACTTTATCTTTAGGATATTCGAATCCAGTTGAGTATTTGATCCCTGACGGTATAACAATCGAACTTCCTTCGCAAACCGAATTATTGGTTAAAGGTAGCGATAAACAAAAAGTTGGTCAAGTAGCTTCTGAAATACGTAGCTTTCGTCCACCAGAGCCTTACAAAGGTAAAGGTGTACGCCTTGCTGATGAATATGTGGCCAGAAAAGAAGCCAAGAAAAAATAGGTAATATCAATGGATAAAAAATCTTCCAGATTGAAAAGAGCTTTGCGATTACGTAGTAAAATCAAAAAGTTTGAAGTTAATAGATTAACAATACACAGAACATCTCAGCATATTTATGCTCAAGTTCTTAGTGTAGATGGAAAATCAACTTTGGCATCAGCATCTACAGTTCAGGCTGATGTAAAAAGTGTTTTGAAAAATACAAGTAACGTGAATGCAGCCATCGAAGTTGGTAAATCTATTGCGCAAAAAGCAATTGCAGCGGGTGTAACTGAAGTTGCTTTTGATCGTTCAGGTTTTAAATATCATGGTCGCGTTAAGGCATTAGCTGATGCTGCTCGCGAAGCTGGATTGAAGTTTTAGGGGAATAGTATGGCGACAGCACCAGCTCAAGGTAGTACAGACGGTTTGCAAGAAAAATTGGTTGCAGTTAGACGTGTGGCAAAAGTTGTTAAAGGTGGACGTGTATTTGGTTTTGCTGCATTAACAGTTGTCGGCGATGGCGATGGTCGTGTTGGTTATGGCGTGTCAAAAGCACGTGAAGTACCTGTGGCAATTCAAAAGTCATTAGAGCAAGCAAGAAAAAATATGAAAAAAGTAGCGTTGAAGGGCGGTACTCTCCAATATTCAATTATGTCAAATACAGGTGCTGCTAAGGTTTATATGCAGCCAGCTTCTGATGGTACAGGTATTATTGCTGGTGGTGCAATGCGTGCGGTATTTGAAGTTGTGGGGGTTCATAACGTTTTGGCTAAATGTATCGGCACAAATAATCCAATTAATGTAGTTAGAGCAACTATTAATGGCTTGGTTTCTATGCACAATGCTAAAGAGATTGCTGCTAAACGTGGTTTGTCAGTTGAGCAAATTACAGGATAATGAATATGTCAGGCAAAAAAATTAGTGTAATGATGACAAAGAGCAAGAATGGTAGATTAAAAAGTCATCAGCAATGTCTTAAAGGTTTGGGTTTGAGTCGCATTCGTCAAACTGTTCAAGTGATCGACACACCGGAAAATCGTGGAATGATCAATAAAATTGCATATATGCTTAAAGTTGAGGAAGTTTAATGTATTTGAATACAATTCAATCTGCATGTGGCGCTCGCAAAAAAGCTAAGCGAGTTGGTCGTGGTATCGGTTCAACTGATGGTAAGACATGTGGAAGAGGTCATAAGGGTCAAAAAGCGCGTTCTGGTGGTTATCATAAAGTAGGTTTTGAAGGTGGTCAGATGCCTTTGCAACGTAGATTGCCAAAAGTTGGCTTTACATCAAGAATTAAGAAGTTTACAGCCGTTGTTCGATTGAATGAAGTTGATAATTTAGGTTCTGATGTTGTTGATTTGCAATTATTGATATCTAAAAATGTGGTTCCCGTATTTTCTAAAAAAGTAAAAGTAATTCTTAGTGGTGCAGTTACCAAGGCGATTACTTTTAAAGGTTTGGGTGTAACTGTAGGTGCAAAACAAGCCATCGAAGCTGCCGGCGGCAAAGTTGAGGCTTAAGTGAGTTCTAAAGGGTATGATGTATCAGCTGGTAAATTCCGTTTCGGTGAGCTAAAGGCAAGATTGATTTTTGTTTTGGGTGCATTTATTGTTTATCGCATTGGTGCTCATATTCCTGTTCCAGGCATAGATCCAAAAGCTCTATCAGCTATGTTTGAACAACAATCAGGTTCTATACTTGATATGTTTAACATGTTCTCTGGTGGAGCTCTGATGCGTTTGAGTTTGTTTGCCTTAGGGATTATGCCATACATTTCATCTTCAATTATCATGCAATTGATGACAATTGTGATCCCTGCAATGGAACAGTTAAAAAAAGAAGGTGAGTCGGGTAGAAGAAAGATTTCTCAATTTACACGATATGCGACTGTTGTTCTTGCAATGTTTCAGTCTATTGGTATTTCGATAGCTTTACAAAATCAAACTGCTGGTGGTTTTCCAGTTGTAATTCAGCCGGGCATGTCTTTTATCGTTGTTACTACAATAACTTTAGTTACAGGTACTATCTTCCTTATGTGGTTGGGTGAACAGATAACTGAGCGAGGTATTGGGAACGGTATTTCACTTTTGATATTTGCTGGCATCGTTTCTGGTTTGCCTAATGCAATTGGTGGTACTCTTGAATTGGCAAGAACCGGTGAGATGAATGGCGCTTTAATTGTTGTTCTATTTGCATTGTCTATCGTGGTTACTGGAGTAGTAGTTTTTGTTGAGCGCGGACAGCGGAGAATTATTATTAATTATCCAAAGCGTCAGCAGGGTAATAAAGTTTTTGGTGGTCAAACTTCATTTTTGCCATTGAAGCTGAATATGGCTGGCGTTATTCCTCCAATTTTTGCTTCAAGTATAATACTATTTCCTGCTACAATTGCTGGCTGGTTTGGTAATGTCGATGGTTTTTCGTGGTTGCAAGATGTTTCTACATTGCTATCGCCTGGTCAGCCTGTTTATGTTTTGTTCTATGCGTTAGCCATTATATTTTTCTGTTTCTTTTA
>JBEGMT010000237.1:0-3170 GCA_041182925.1 Pseudomonadota bacterium
AGTTTTTTAGTGAATTGTGATTTAACTTAAATTTCAACAAAATGAAACTGAACACGGCTTTAGAGACATCTAAAGCCGCCTTAAAAATCAATCACTTAACCTTAAGCGAATAAATTACATAAGCGACATAAGCGACAGTCAATAAGTAAACACCTGCTGAAATCATGATCTTTTCTCCTTTTTAGTTATTATTGTTTTTTGTATTTATATCAAAATTATGAGGATTCAGCTTGATTGAATTATCCAACACAGCACTGGCTTATAGCATTGGTGGCGTTGGCGTGATGGTCGAATGGCGAGCCTATTGGCTACATTGCGGCCAAGCCTTTAGACGTTGGTCGGCGATGGGTGCGGCTTTATGGGCACTGCAATATGCTTTATTAGATGCTTGGACAGCTTGTTTAACCATGGCGATGACCGCGTTGAGAACGCTATTATCGGTCTCTGAAAAGTCTAAGCATCAACATTGGTTGACGATCAGTTTTATCGGTTTGTTTATTGGCTTAACGGCCCTTTCTTGGCAGGGTTATGTGTCCTTATTACCCGCTTTTGCAGTGATTAACACCACTGTCGCACTGTTTTATCTGGACAACCGCAAGATGCGCAAACTGCTGTTAGCATCGAGTTTGGCGTGGATTGCTAATGATATTTACTGGCAAGCTTGGCCCGCTTTGTTGGCGGAAACGGTGGCAATGCTAATCAACCTTCGCACCATCCACCGTTTAAATCGAGTTATCGCTGGTGAAAACGATTAAAAATTACAAACCCCACAAACATTGCGCCTAAAAACACATAACTTGCCGGTAAACCAGAACTGATTCCCAACAAAGCTGGTCCCGGACAAATCCCCGACAAACCCCAGCCAATCCCAAATATTGTTGAGCCAATTAACAATTTACGGTCGATTCCCTGTTTAACACCGTCGCAAGAAGTTTGGGTTTCCGGTGACAAGTCCATCAAGCGTTGAATCGCCGCCAAAGTCAGTAAGGCGCTCGCCATCACGATCGCCAAACTCGGGTCCCATTCGCCACTCACATCCAAAAACGCCAGCACTTTGCTGGGATTGGTCATATTGGCAATGATCAAGCCAAAACCAAACAATAACCCTAACAAACCCGCTACTAAATTTTTAATCATCATTTTTGCCTTACAAAACATGGCGTTGGATATAAACCGTTAAACCCGCTGTCAACATAAACATCAAAGTCGCCACAATCGAACGCATTGATAAACGCGCAATACCACACACACCATGACCACTCGTACAGCCGCCACCTAAACGACTGCCATAACCAACCAATATCCCGGCAACCACCAAAACTGCCAACGGCGCATCCAGCTTAATTACTATCTCGCCCACAGTAATTCGATATAAAGGCGCACTGGCAATCAAGCCCAATACAAACCACAATCGCCAGCTCGATTCTGCATTCCAAGGCAATAAAAGCCCCGAAGCAATCCCCGAAACTCCCGCCACCCGCTTATGGGTAAGCAACAATAATCCAGCCGCAAGGCCAATAATCACACCGCCTAATGCGGCCGATAAAATCGTTATATCTGTCATTTATATTTCTAGTTTAAAGTTTGAAAATACCGCAACGCTATATTAGCCTTTTTTGATAGTACCTAAGCCAGAGAGCAAGGTCAAAACCAATAGCATTCTGTTTAAAGATTCAATGCCTTGACATCAACCCTTAACAACAAGTAACTTCACTCATTCTCACAATCATCTCTGTAAGGAAACAAAAATGGCTCATTGGTACCCAGACAATTCACAATCCATCGGCAACACTCCTTTAGTCCGTCTTAACCGTATTACCGACGGTGCCCCAGTGACTTTGTTGGCCAAAATCGAAGGCCGTAATCCGGCTTATTCGGTGAAATGCCGAATTGGTGCCGCGATGATTAAAGATGCCGAACAACGCGGTTTACTGGGTGCGGGTAAAGAAATTATTGAACCAACTAGCGGTAACACCGGCATTGCTTTAGCCTTTGTTGCAGCGGCCAAAGGCATTCCATTGACGTTAACCATGCCAGATACAATGAGCATCGAACGCCGCAAATTACTGGCCGCTTACGGCGCAAAATTAGTCTTAACAGAAGGCGCTAAAGGCATGAAAGGCGCGATTGCTAAAGCCGAAGAAATTGCCGCTTCCGACCCAGATCGCTATTTGTTGTTACAACAGTTTAAAAACCCCGCTAACCCACAAATCCACTTTGAAACGACTGGGCCTGAAATTTGGGCAGATACTGACGGCGCTGTTGATGTATTCGTAGCGGGTGTCGGCACCGGCGGTACGATTACCGGTGTTTCGCGCTTCATCAAACAGGCGAAACATAGAGCCATCTTATCAATTGCCGTTGAGCCAGAATCTAGCCCAGTGTTAAGCCAACATCGCGCTGGCTTGGAAATTCAACCAGCCCCACACAAAATTCAAGGTATAGGCGCAGGCTTTGTGCCTGATGTATTGGATTTATCGTTAGTTGATCAAATTGAACAAGTTAGCAACGATGAAGCCATCGAGTATGCACGTCGTTTAGCTCGCGAAGAAGGTATTTTGGCCGGCATTTCTTGCGGCGCAGCAGTTGCAGCCGCAGTGAGAGTGGCAAAACGGCCCGAAAACAGCGGTAAAACCATCGTGGTGATTTTGCCTGATTCCGGTGAACGCTATTTAAGCTCGGCTTTGTTTGAAGGCTTATTTGACGCACAAGGGATTGCGGCATGAGTTTGAACGATAAAGGCCAAAGTTGGGGTATTGATTATTTAGTCAGCGAATTGCGAACTTTGCGTTTGCAATCACTGGAAAGCCGCCAACGTCGCCACCAGCCGCCCAAATTACCATCACGAACTGAGCTGAGTTTAATTGTTGATAATTTAAAGGCCGTGTTATTCCCGAATCGTTTAGGTTTACCGGGATTAAATGAAGAAAGCGTTGATTATTTTGTCGGCCACACGCTCGATAAATCGCTGAATCAATTACATAAGCAATTAGTCCTAGAATTAAATTTTGCCGCAGAACAGCAACAATTAAACATTGATGCTCATAATGAAGCTGCACAATTAACCCGTCAATTTGCTGGGCATTTGCCGGAAATCAGACGCTTAATTGATACCGATATTCAAGCCGCTTATGAAGGCGACCCTGCTGCGCGTAGTCCTGATGAAGTTT
>JBEGMT010000238.1:0-2969 GCA_041182925.1 Pseudomonadota bacterium
GAATGCTGAGCACCCAATTGAACAAGTGGGTGCGAAATTGCGCGCAATGATGCCTTGGATTAAAGCCAACCAAATCGTTGATAAAAGCAAAAACTAATTGAAAATCCGCTGATTTGGATTAAACAAATCCGCTTTTTCAAGCCTGTAGAAAAAAGCCCGTCTTTAGATGGGCTTTTTTTATTCACCAACAGATAGGGTTAGCACTTGTCATATTGCCAAGGTACAATGCCGCCACCCCTAATTCCACAGATAGAAGAATGACTCTAAAAAAATCACAACCTCGTCATCGTGGCATTTATCTGCTACCCAATTTATTTACGACTGGCGCCATGTTTGCCGGTTTTTATGCTATCACTTCTGCCATCAACGGCCGCTTTGAAACGGCTGCGATTGCTATGTTTATTGCGATGGTTCTGGATGGACTCGACGGCCGTGTAGCACGTATGACGAATACTCAAAGTGAATTTGGCGTCCAATACGACAGTTTGTCGGATATGGTGTCATTTGGCGTCGCTCCTGCCGTTGTCACTTACTTGTGGGCATTCTCTACTTTAGGACAAGTTGGCTTATTCGCAGCCTTTGTCCACATGGCAGGCGGCGCATTACGCTTAGCTCGCTTCAACACCCAAGTTGAAGTAGCTGACAAACGATATTTCCAAGGCTTACCAAGTCCTGCTGCAGCGGCAATTATTGCCGGAGGATTATGGTTCTGTGTTGAAAATGGCTACGACCCTGAAAACATCAAATACATTGCTGTGATCACCACCATCTGCACTGGTTTACTGATGGTTAGTAACTTTCGTTATTCCAGTTTTAAAGAAATCGATTTTAAAAACAAAGTGCCTTTTATCGCTGCCATCATAGCAATGCTGATCATCGGCTTTGTCATGGCCCAACCACAACGAATGTTATTTGTGATTTCGGTCGGCTACGCCATTTCTGGACCACTTGTGACTCTGGTATTACGCAAACGTAAATTGCAAAGCCGCAAAGCATAACTCCCTCCCACAAGCCTATCCTCGACCAAAGCGATGGGCTTCAAATCCTTAATTTGATTTTTTCAAATCAGTGCTTATGTTCGATTTCGTACAGATAGCCTAACTTTTATTGTTTAAGGTTACAAACACGCATAGCCAGATGTTGAATAGAAATTAACAATGGCAGCGCCAAGTAAAAACAAACAACTTTGATTACTTGAGTTATATCCAACCAACCATAAACAAAGAGGCTATTATGTCAATCAACACACCGTTCTACATCAACAAAACAGAAAACAATTTAACCCACACCGTTGTTCCAAAAGACAATTCACATAATAGTCAATTTAAACGCCTGACTATCGATATTCCGTCCTATTTACATCGATCAATCAAATCACAATGCGCTTTACGCGGCACCAAAATTGCGGATGAATTGAGAGAATTGCTTGCTGAAAAATATGAGGAAAAACATTAAAGCTGACGATGTCAGGTTAAGGTTTACCCTTAACCTGACGATTAAAATTTGTGATTCTAATTTGGCAAAAAAGCTTCTCAACCAAACAACGAACACAAGGCTAATTAAAATAAAGAATTGCTTATTTGCAGACTCGGAACGCGCTGGTCAATGCGATGGCGTCATTCATCTCTTGCTTAGCAGCCCAAACTCGACAGCCTCAATCGCTTGGCCTAGTTGTAAGACGTCCAGGAAAACTCCAAGCCTAACCAAACGTCGCATCGACAAACTTCTGCCTTTCAGCAACCTTATTAGCAACGTCTGACGATGTAGCGTGGCTTGATGCTTACACAGAACCATTGTATGAACCGATTGCTTAAAATGGAGCTTTTGTAATAAATACACACAGGACATTAAACAGACAATTATCGATTATGAGGAATTGCTGTTTAGTTTGGCAAAACTAATAGCTAATTTTTTTAGTGGAAGTGTATCTGGATAAAGAAAATGGCGCGCCCGAGAGGATTCGAACCTCTGGCCTCAGCCTCCGGAGGGCTGCGCTCTATCCAGCTGAGCTACGGGCGCGTTTTCAATCTGACGAGTATAAGCGAAAATCAACACAAAGTCATTGCTAGACTAGGATTTGGCTTGCTTAAGTTTCGCCAATAATATTTTTTGACGATTGAGTCGCTCGACTTTTTCTGCTTCTAATTTGGCAAGACGTTGAGTTTTAATTTGGTGTTGTTTTCGGGCTTGCATAGCATCAAATTTGGGCTCAATCGGTGCCTTCATTACAATGCAATCCACTGGACAATGAGCAAGGCATAATTCACAACCAGTACATTGTTGAGCAATCACAGTATGCATTTGTTTAGAGGCTCCGATGATGGCATCTACTGGACAAGGTGATAAACAACGCGTACAACCAATACAATCTGCTTCGATAATAGTGGCAACCTGAAACGGCTTTTCAACACCAAACCGGCTATCTAGTGGTTTAGGTGGCAAGTTTAGTAATTGGGATAATTGCTTTATTCCCTGTTCACCACCAGGTGGACATTGGTTAATGTCTGCTTGGGCTTGACTAATCGCTTCGGCATAAGGTTTACAGCCTGCAAAGCCGCACTGTTGGCACTGGGTCTGTGGCAGTAATAGGTCGATCTTTTCGACTAATGAAGCATTAAAATTCATGGTGTTTACTATTAAATTGAATCAAGAAATTGTAACTAATTCGCTTTTGGCCATAAAGCTAAAGCCACTCGAAACAGACTCTAAAGGGTATTAAAGTGCAATAAAGCATAATTGCACTTAGGATTACGATTGACAGAGCGCCTTATTCTGTTTTAGAGTTGCGCCAGTTTATTTTTTATTGCTCATCAGCAGAAGAAGTTGCTATCTCGGTTTATTGGGAAGCATAGCTGATGGGTGGTCCTTATAACTATAACTGTAACTATCGGAGCACATCACATGGCAAGACCATTAATACAAATGGCGTTGGATTCATTAGACTTCAACCAAACAGTTGCGTTGGCTGA
>JBEGMT010000239.1:0-4417 GCA_041182925.1 Pseudomonadota bacterium
ATGAGACGTATGCGTTTTCAAGACTTCTCTCGTCGTTTGATGCGCGAAAATCATTTATCAAGCGATGACTTAATCTGCCCTTTGTTTGTGATTGAAGGTAACAATCGGCAAGAATCAATCGGTTCTATGCCCGATGTTCAGCGGATGTCGATTGATTTGATTTTAAAAGAAGCCGAAACGCTGTTGAATTTAGGCGTACCAGCCATTGCATTGTTTCCGGTGATACATCCTAAAGGCAAGTCCTTATTAGCCGAGGAAGCTTACAACCCTGATGGCCTCGCCCAGCGCACCGTCAGAGCCTTAAAAAGCCATTTTCCAGAGTTGGGCGTGATTACCGATGTGGCCCTCGATCCCTTTACCATTCACGGTCAAGACGGTTTATTAAATGAGCAAGGCTATGTGATTAATGATGAAACCGTTGAGGTGCTGTGCAAACAAGCCTTATCTCACGCCGAAGCCGGTGCGGATATTGTTGCGCCATCTGACATGATGGATGGCCGCATCGGGGCCATCCGTACCACACTTGAAGCCAATGGCCATATTAACACCCGCATTCTGGCCTATTCAGCCAAATATGCCTCCAGCTTTTACGGCCCTTTTCGTGATGCGGTAGGCTCGGCGGGTAATTTAGGTGGCGGCAATAAATACAGCTATCAAATGGACCCCGCTAATTCCGATGAAGCCTTGCGCGAAATTGCGCTGGATTTACAAGAAGGTGCGGATATGATTATGGTTAAACCGGGCATGCCTTATTTAGACATTATCCGTCGGGCTAAAGACCAGTTTGGGGTGCCAACCTTTGCTTATCAAGTGAGTGGCGAATATGCCATGCTCAAAGCCGCTGCTGAAAACGGTTGGCTGGATGAAAAACAAACGGTTTTAGAATCGTTATTAGCGTTTAAACGCGCCGGTAGTGATGCGATTTTGACTTATTTTGCCAAACAAGCCGCGCAATGGCTTAAACAACAATAACGGAGTTTCACCATGCAAGACCCGCAATATGGCGAACATCGTCGCCGCTTTCGAATTGAAGAAGCTTTATTGATTATTTTATTGGGCTTGGCCTTATTGGGCATCAGCGTCACCGAATTTTCACCGTCCGACGGTTACGCCTATTGGTTGGGAATTGTGTTTGTATTTGCGGTGATGGCGGTTTTGATTAGCTGGTTTAAATCTAAAAAAACCGATTTGGATTTTGGCGCAATCGTTAAAGAACAAGCCTTACATTGGCTAACCACATTGACCGTGGTGGGTGGGGCGTTTTTGTTACAACAATCGGGACGCTTGGATGAAACCAGCGCCAGTTTAGTGGTGTTATTGATTTTAGCGCTGGCAACCATGTTGGATGGGATTCGGATTGGCTGGCAACTCAGCTTGGTCGGCTTTTTCCTGGGTGCCTGTGCGGTGTTAATCGCCTATTTAGAACAATTCATGTTGGTAGCAGGTTTATTAGCGATTGTGATTATTGCCTGCACCATTATCTGGGAAATTTGGACACATAAACGAGCTTACCGATGACCGACCATTACGCCGTGTTTGGCGACCCGATTAAACACAGTAAATCACCGCGCATTCACACCTTATTTGCTCAGCAAACCCAGCAAGATTTGGATTATGTCGCCCAGCAAGTACCCGCCGAAACCTTTGTAACCGCGACTAATGCTTTTTTTGCTAACGGCGGCCAAGGCTTAAATTGCACAGTGCCATTGAAAGAATTGGCGTGGCAATATGCCGATCAACTCACCGAACGCGCTCGGCTTGCTAAAGCTGTTAATACTTTAGCCAAACAAGCCGATGGCAGTATTTTGGGTGATAACACCGATGGCATTGGTTTGGTTAACGATTTAAGTCGTAATCATCAGATTCAACTAGCCGGCAAGCGGATTTTAATCTTGGGCGCTGGTGGCGCTACTCGCGGGATTATTTTGCCGTTACTGGATTGTCAGCCAGCACAAATCAGCATTGCCAATCGTACTGTCAGCAAGGCCGAAGCCTTGGTTGCGGACTTCGCCGCACAAGGTAGACTGAAGGCGCTGGGTTTTGAGGCGCTAGCAGGACAGCAATTTGACGTGGTGTTAAATGCGACTTCGGCCAGTCTTAGCGACCAATTGCCGCCCTTGCCTGCCGATTTACTGGCTGCCAATGCCTGTTGCTACGATTTAGCCTACGGCAACCAACCAACTACCTTTGTCAAATGGGGGCTGGCGCAGGGTGCAGCACAAAGCTTGGATGGCTTAGGCATGTTGGTTGAGCAAGCTGCCGAAGCGTTTTTTATTTGGCGTGGGGTAAGGCCGGCAACCGTCCAGCTGATTAGCTTACTTGATGCTGAACGCCAGAATTCATAAAAATGTAGGTTGGGTTAGGCGATAGCCATAACCCAACATGTTGGCTATCGTAAAGTCGAACTGAAAAATAACAAAAAGGCCAAAACCATGACCAATCCCTTACTCGAAATTACCGAATTACCGCAGTTTTCAAAAATCAAAGCCGAGCATGTAGTACCGGCGATTGAGCAACTACTAGATCAAGCGCGTCAAACCATTGCCACGCAATTACAAAATGGCGCACCTTACACTTGGCAAAGTTTGGTTGAGCCGATTGAAGCCGCCGAAGACCGCTTAAACAAAGCCTGGTCGCCAGTTAGCCATATGAATGCTGTAATCAATAGCGATGATATGCGCGAGGCTTACAATGCTTGTTTGCCTAAACTCAGCGAATACGCTACCGAAACTGGTCAAAACCTTGAGTTATATCAAGCCTATAAAAGTATCCACGACAGCGCTGAATTTGCTAGCCTAGATCGCGGCCAACAAAAAATCATCAACAATGCCTTGCGCGATTTTCATTTGTCCGGCGTTGATTTGCCAGCTGATAAACAAGCGCGTTATAAGGAAATCAGCCAACAATTATCGAAACTTGCCAGTCAATTCGAAGAAAATCTGATGGACGCCACCAACGCATGGCAAAAGCTGATTACCGATGTTGAACAATTAAAAGGCTTGCCAGAATCAGCGTTAGCGCAAGCCAAACAAAGTGCCGAAGCGGAAGGTAAAGACGGCTGGTTAATCAGTCTGCAATTCCCGTCCTACTTAGCGGTGATGACCTATGCCGACAATCGTGAATTGCGCTTTGAACATTACCAAGCCTATTCAACTCGCGCTTCCGACCAAAGCCCTGATGCCGACAAATGGGACAACAGCGAATCGATGGAACAAATCTTGGCTTTACGCCATGAAAAAGCTCAATTGCTAGGTTTTAACAACTACGCTGAATATTCGCTGGCTACCAAAATGGCCGATAGCACCGTTACCGTAGTCAACTTTTTAGAGGATTTGGCGGAAAAATCCTTAGGCCAAGCGCAACGTGATTTAGACGAATTACGCCAATTTGCCGCCAGCGAACACGGTTTAGAGGATTTGCAGGCTTGGGATATTGGCTATTATTCGGAAAAAATGCGCCAACATTTCTACCAATTGTCGCAAGAACAAGTAAAAGCCTATTTCCCTGTTAATCGGGTTTTGCCGGGTTTGTTTGCGATTGTTGAAAAACTTTATGGCCTACAAATCAGCCCAATCAACCAGTTTGATAGCTGGCACCCCGACGCTCATTTCTACCAAATCATCGATAAAGACCAGCAACCTCGCGGTCGTTTTTATCTGGATTTGTACGCCCGCGCCAAAAAACGTGGCGGGGCGTGGATGGATGATTGCGTAGGGCGGAAAAAAACCGCCGATGGCATTCAGCATCCCGTGGCTTATTTAGTCTGCAACTTCACCCCGCCCACCGGCGATCAGCCGGCTTTATTGACCCATGACGAAGTCGAAACCTTGTTCCATGAATTTGGACACGGCCTACACCACATGCTGACTCAGATCGACCATTTAGGGGTGTCGGGGATTAACGGTGTGGAATGGGATGCGGTCGAGTTACCCAGTCAATTTATGGAAAACTGGTGCTGGGAAAAAGAGGCCTTGGCGTTAATTTCTGGTCATTATCAAACCGGCGAAGCCTTACCTGATGAATTATTCGCCAAAATGTTAGCCGCCAAAAACTTCCAAGCTGGGATGATGATGGTCAGACAGCTGGAATTTAGCTTGTTTGATTTCAAAATTCACCAAGACTACGATCCAACCAAAGGCGGTCGAATCTATGAAACTCTGCAAAGCATTCGTGATCGGGTTGCCGTGGTTAAGCCGCCGGCATTCAACCGCTTCGCCCACAGCTTCTCGCACATTTTTGCCGGTGGCTATGCAGCCGGTTATTACAGCTACAAATGGGCCGAAGTGTTATCAGCTGATGCGTTTTCTTTGTTTGAAGAAAACGGCATTTTCGACCGCGCCACTGGCGAAGCATTTTTGCATAATGTCTTGGAACAAGGCGGCAGTAGCCAAGCGATGACGTTGTTTAAAAACTTCCG
>JBEGMT010000240.1:0-9773 GCA_041182925.1 Pseudomonadota bacterium
GATAAATATGGTTAAGTAGTCTAACCAAAGTAATTGGGGATTAGCTCATTGCTATTAAACGATTATTGTAGGGGCGAATTTATTCGCCTTTGGTTGCTAGTTAAGGCTCACAGGTCGAATAAATTCGACCCTACATACCGCTTATTTATTTAACTTAATACCTGATTACTTTAGTTCGATTACTTAATTTGTAGTTGTCTAATAATCAGGACTTATAAGTCTCTTACCGCGTGATCAATGCCTTGCCAACAAACTTCTACCATTAGGCTAATTTCTGATTCTGAAATCACATAGGGCGGCATGAAATAAATCACATTACCCAAAGGACGCAACAGAACACCCTGTTCAAGCGCATACCGATACACTTTCAACCCTCGCCGTTGCTGCCACGGATAAGCTTCACGGGTTTGTTTGTTTTTTACCAGTTCAATAGCGACAATCATCCCAGTTTGTCGGACTTCGGCGACGTTTGGATGTACTTGAAAACGTTCGACCGCTTTGCTCATCAAAGCCGCCAAGCGGCGATTATTAGCGATGACATCCTGCTGCTGAAATAGACCGATAGTCGCCAATGCAGCCCGACATCCCAATGCATTGCCTGTGTAACTATGCGAATGTAAAAATGCGGTCAAACTCTGGTAGTCATCGTAAAACGCTTGGTAGACCGTGTCACTGGTCAAAACCGCCGCCAAAGGCAAATAGCCACCAGTCATTCCCTTGGATAAACACATAAAATCAGGACTAATCGCCGCTTGTTCGCAGGCGAATAAGGTGCCTGTTCGACCAAATCCTACTGCTATCTCATCGGCAATCAAATGCACCCCATAGCGATTGCAAGCCTCGCGCAACATACTCAAATACACTGGGTGGTACATACGCATATTACCGGCGCATTGCACCAGTGGCTCGACGATCACCGCGCAGGTCGAGTCGGCATGTGTCGCTAAAGCCAGCTCCATTTCAGCAAAACGTCGGATTGAATAATCCGTCCAGGTTTCACCGCTTTCTCGATAGTAGCAATCGGGGCCAGGTACAGTGATGACATTCATCAGCAGCGGCGCATAAGTTTCCTTGTATAAGGCTACATTGCCGACAGCCAGTGCACCAAGCGTTTCACCGTGGTAACTGTTTTCCAATGTGATGAATTTGTTTTTTTGCGATTTGCCGCAATTACGCCAATAGTGAAAACTCATTTTCAGCGCAACTTCAACGGCTGAAGAGCCATTATCCGCGTAGAAACATTTATCCAATCCAGCCGGCGTAATTTCCACCAGTTTTTCAGCTAAAGTCAGCGCTGCTTCATGGGTAAAGCCGCCGAGGATCACATGCTCTAATGTATCTAGCTGTTGTTTAATGGCTTGATTAATGACTGGATTAGCATGCCCAAAAATATTCACCCACCAAGAGCTGATCGCATCCAAATAACGCTTACCCTCGAAATCTTCCAACCAAACACCCTGACCGGATTTAATCGGAATCAATGGCATGGCATCAACAGGGTTTACTTTTGGGTCATGGTCTTTCATCTGACTGCATGGATGCCATAGCACCCGCAAGTCGCGTTGCACGATTGCTTGATTATTCATCGGCTACCTCGGATGACTATTTTTCGTTGGATTTGGGTAACAACTGGGTGAAAAAGTTGGTAATCACAATGCTGGGCTTGGAAAAATCTTCATCCTTCATGCCAGTGGCGCGCCAAAGTGCGCAAGCACCGGCCATATTTCGACCCTGGTTGGTAGTGCGGGAACGGTATTGGGGCATGTTTAACCTCTAGGACTTATCGAACGATTGCAGGAAAAAAACGGCAGGAATACTTATCAATTTTAATGAGGCTCACTTGTTTACAGTAGTAATCTGCGGCTTCAATGCACACCATAATGTGACTCAATATAACGCTCGACCAAAGCTTGAAACTCTTCGGCGATATGCTCGCCTTTCAAGGTGACAGTTTTGATGCCATCTTCGTAAACCGGCGCAACCGGCGATTCGCCGGTACCGGGCAGGCTGATACCGATATTGGCATTTTTACTTTCACCAGGGCCGTTGACCACGCACCCCATCACCGCCACTTCCATGTTTTCTACACCTTGATATTTGCTTTTCCAGACCGGCATTTGATCACGCAAATAATCTTGGATTTTTTGCGCCAGCCGCTGGAAGTAGTCGCTGGTGGTGCGTCCGCAGCCGGGACAAGCAATCACCATCGGTGTGAAAGCACGAAAGCCCATGGTTTGCAGGATTGCCTGAGCGACGATGACTTCCTCGGTGCGCGAGGCTCCGGGTTCCGGTGTCAGCGAAACCCTTATGGTGTCGCCAATGCCTTGCTGTAGTAATACCCCCAAGGCAGCTGCAGAGGCGACGATGCCCTTCGAGCCCATCCCTGCCTCGGTTAAACCTAGATGCAACGCATAATCGCAGCGGCGGGATAATTCTTCATAAATGCTAATCAGTTCCTGTACATTGCTGATTTTGCACGAGAGGGTGATTTTGTTTTTGCCCAAGCCCAACGCCTGAGCTTTGACTGCACTATCCAATGCAGAAACGATAATGGCTTCACGGGTGATTGCCGCTAAGGGCTTAGGTTGGGCTAATAGTCGATTTTCTTCCAGCAAACGATTTAAAACCGCCTGATCCAGACTACCGCCATTCACACCAATACGAACAGGTTTATCGTAGCGGCAGGCAAATTCGATCATTTGTTGAAATTGCGGGTCGCGTGATTTGCCTTTTCCGACGTTGCCGGGATTGATACGGTACTTGGCTAGGGTTTGCGCGCAGTCTGGGTATTTTGCCAACAATTTGTGGCCATTGAAGTGGAAGTCGCCAACCAAAGGCGTGGTATAGCCCTTTTGCGCCAGTCTATTAACGATTTCCGGCACGGCTATGGCCGCTTCTTCGGTATTAACGGTGACACGGACGATTTCCGAACCAACATCGGCCAACGCCATAATTTGGTGAACGGTGCTCGACACATCAGCTGTATCGGTGTTGGTCATCGACTGAACAACAATCGGTGCACCTCCACCTATTTTGATATTACCGACTATCACTTGTTGCGTCTGTCTTCTGGGTTGTATTGACATAAAATAATCTTCTGTTTTGTTGTTGTCAGCGTTACTAGGCGATTTACGTTTAGTTATTCACAACCCGTCCGCCAACCAATCAAGTTTGTTGATGCGGGCGCAATTTAAATGCCAAGCTGATTCGTTAGGATTAGCATGCAAGCATCCGAGCACTGAGCGTTGTTTGGCAAAATAAAAAGTACTATGGGATCTTTTTAAATGCTGCCATCAAGAAGTCAGCTCAGGCACTCATGGTTGATAAACCTTTGTTGATCTGATTGAACAAAATCGACGTCATTCACCATAAAGTTATGCAACGACAGACTGTAAAAACGGTCGAAATGGCGCTGAACAGTCTGTTGGATGCGCGGATCATAATGAGGAAGAATGGTTTGAGCCTTACCCGATAGTCGTTCAACAATCTCCCCCTCCCGCACGACCAGTTGGCCATTTTTAAAAACTAAGGCTGCCCGATCGAACATGATTTCCTTATTATCATTGGGCGTGTAGACGGCAATATCGGCAATGGCGCCCGGCATTAGATGGCCACGATCATGCAATCCCAGCAAACTAGCGGCAGCGCTGCGAGTCATCAGCGCGACTTCGTACAAGGAGAATTCTTTTTTAAGGTCTTTGAGCAAGGTCATGGCGATGACATCGGGGTGAATACTTTCCAAACACTCTAAACGATATTGGTAATCCATCAGCAAGCGGAACAGCTGCGGATAACAGGTGAACGGTGCACCATTCGGATGGTCAGTGGTAAAAAACACTCGACCAGGGTCTTCGGCCAACAAGAACATTTCTAGACCTATGGCCCATTGCAAACCGTTGACAAAGCTGGTCCGGCGATAACGGTAAGGCACCACGCCGCCCGAACCTTCACATTCGGCATCCCACATCACCCATTTATTGGGGCTAGCATCTGCATTTCGACTGTACTGAGCAATCACATCGCCGGAAATTGTCACAGTTTGTCCAAATAACACCTGCCCAACATCCATGCTGATATTGGGATAACGGCGGAATCCGTCCATCAATTGGGCCGCCGCCGAGGAAAATCCACGGGTGCCTTCTTTGCCATACGCATAAAACTGAACATGAGCCAAATGCATTGGCAAGCCTTGTGCAGCCTCCATGGTTGCCAATACCGTTTCAACATTGCCCGGTATGCCTAAGTTATTGCAATGAACATGTACTGGGTGGGGTACTCTTAGAGCGTAAGTAGCAGATTGCAAGGTTTGTAGTATCTGTCTGGAGCTGACACCATAATCAGGCACAATATCGTCCAGATCGAAATGACGAACGTTACTTTTGAATGCGTTGGCTCCGCCTGGGTTAATCACCTTTAATCCCAGCGCACGGGTGGCATGCAGCGTCCACGCGACATAGTCGTTGATTTGGGCCTGGCTGGCTTTGTCGCGCATCAATCGCAATAACAAGTCATCGTTACCCAATATGGCCAGTGCAGCGGTATCGATGATAGGAATGTCGGCCATTTGCAAATGCACGTCCTGGGCATTAACAGGCAACATGGCCGGTTCTACCACGGTGGTATAGCCCATCCTAGCGTAACGGTAACCGGTGTCGGTGGTTGACCACTTTGCGGTGCTAAACGGCTGATTTATCCGCCGTACCATGTGATTTCGATGCTGCTCCGGCAATAACAAACGAGCGGTGTTGACGTTACCTCCTGCAATATGGCTATGAATATCCACAGCACCGGCCATTACCACTTTTCCGGTGACATCATGGATTTCGTCAAAGCGGACGTCAACGCCCGGATCTTCGACGATATAGCCATCTCGAATAAAAATATCGCGAATCTCTCCATCAATTTGTTGTGCAGGATCGTAAAGTGTTCCACCAATCAGTTTACTCAGCATTAACGTTCTCAAAATCGATTGTTTTATAAAATTTTCCGACGGCTATCGGTATGCTCATTAGCCAGTTTTTATGAACATTGTTAGCTTGTTACAGCGCTTGTTGATTAAATCCTAGCCGTCAAGCGCTTGAGACTTAAGGGTTGCAGTAACCGCAATTACCTTCCGATGCAAAACCCTGTTCGCGATTGACCATTATTTGATGCTCACATCGAACACAGCGATGGATATCGGCTTTAGCTTCTTCGGTGGGTTGGCCGCAATTCTCACAAGGCAAACCGCGGATGACGCCAGATTTGGCAAACCCAGGTACGCCACAGGCAGGGCAATGTGATTGCAGTTTTTGTATTAATATCTCAGCGGCATGACGAATGTTTTGCATGCGGGTAGGGTTGGCAAATGCACGCATATCGGTTTCGATAAAAGCCAGGGAGTCTGGAGATAATGCCAGCGCCCAATTTACCGCATCCCGCAGACTGTCCCAATTTGACAACCCTTTACGAAACTCCGAATGATGTTGATGGCTTGGGCGAACAATCAGATAGTGTTGAGGAAAACCCGCTGTCTCGGCAAAGCACTCGGCTTCTTCCCAGTTGTTGACGGTTTTATGAGAAAAATTGGTTCTTCCCGATGCCGTGGCGACGACTTCTATACCTAGACGATCATCAATCCAGACCAACAGTTCTAAGTTATACGGCAACAGGAATGAATACGGATCTGGCCCAAATGATCCTTCGCTAGCTAAGCCAATTGGCAAACCGGAAATTGCCATGCCGATGCGGGCTTTGGCTCGCGCTGCATCCAACTGGCTTCCGCTGCGAGCGACATCACGTGTGAATGTCCCAAGTTGATCGGTATCGTATTCGGTGACATGCTCTAGTTGGCAACCTAACGATTGACTCAATACCTCGCTCAATGGCACCTGTTTGCCATGCTGAGTGAGTAGTGCGACACGCTGTCCGGAATAATCAATTGGGGAAGACAACCAAGGTAATTTCACCGCCTTAATAGAATTAACTCTAAGTGGATTTGATATCACTACATACCCCCGGCTTATAGTTGAGTGATTGGCGTTGGACTGACAAACATGACAGCCTGTGATAGTTTTTGTGTTGGCTTTAACATAGGCTTAATCAAAACTCGATTGACGAACAACCAAGGGTTTGTCGAGAAAACAATCCGCAGACCAATCAAGTTGATAGCCGACATTGCGGATGCTGTATAGACGCATGTTTGTTGACGCTGAAAATGTTTTTTTAGTGACTCTAAGTTTATTGAAAGCTTAAACATTGGAAAATCATCAACTCTTTGATTGTTTTGTCATAGGCTACAGATAGAAAATTACATTGTTAAATAGAAAGATTGGATTGCAATCATCGAAAATAACAATACATAGCGTAAACATAGAAGCTATCGATAATTCAGCAAAGCTATTACTCATCCTGTTGACTGATTTAGCCGATGACTGTTGATTACGGAAAACAGCTGTTCGAGCAAAAGCTGAACGGATAGTAAGGATGTGATGATTGACACTTGTTGTGTCGTCAATTCAAATAGCATCGCAACTTGAAACCTTTTAAAACAACAACATTCAAATTCGCAATCAACACTTAAAGGTGTTGTTCAACATCAGTCAGATAAGGAAAACACAATGACCGACCTGTTTAACCCCGTTCAAATCGGCGCTTGGCAACTCAACAACCGCATTGTCATGGCGCCATTAACCCGTTGCAGAATTCAAAACGATGGCATTCCAGGCCCATTACAAGCCAAATACTACGCCCAACGCGCCAGCGCTGGTTTAATCATCAGCGAGGCCACCAACATTTCTCCACAAGGCCGTGGCTATGCCTTTACTCCAGGGATTTTCACAGAACAACAAGTCGCAGGTTGGCAACAAGTCACCGATGCTGTCCATGAAAAAGGCGGCAAAATTGTTTGCCAACTCTGGCACGTTGGCCGCTACTCGCATCCCAACTTACAACCCAATGGCGAATTGCCGGTTGCACCATCGGCAATTGCTCCCGAAGGCGATACTTTCACCGAACAAGGTCTGTTGCCGGTGCCAACGCCAAGAGCGTTAGAAACTGACGAAATCCCTGACATCATTGAGCAATATCGCCACGCGGCTTTATGCGCCAAACAAGCCGGTTTTGATGGGGTTGAAATCCACGCAGCCAATTGCTATTTGCTTGACCAATTCATCCGCGATTCGACCAATCACCGCAACGATGCTTACGGCGGCAGCATCGAAAATCGAACGCGCTTGGTTTTGGAAGTGACCCAAGCGGTGGTCGATGTTTGGGGCGATGGCAGTCGAGTCGGGATTCGCTTATCACCCGTGACACCCAACACCGGCAACACGCCGCTAGATAGCAATGTCATGGCAACCTTTAGCTACTTAATCCCACAGCTAAATCAATTTAAACTGGCTTATTTGCATTTTGTTGAAGGCGCAACGGGGATGTCGCGCGAGATACCCGAAGGCGTCGATTTACAACAATTACGCAGTTTATTTGACGGTGCTTACATGGCTAATAACGGCTATACACTGGAATTAGCGAGAGATGTCCGCGATCATAAGCAAGCCGATTTGATTTGTTTTGGCCGCCCGTTTATAGCGAATCCGGATTTGGTAGAACGTTTGAAAGCTGGGGCTGAATTGGTTGAAGCGCCTAGAGAAAGTTATTACGGTGGTAATGAGCGAGGTTATACCGATTGGCCGAATTTAGCAGAGACACAACAGACGCTATAACGATTACCTGATTTTTTATAGCAATTTGCTATAATCCAGCTATGTATGAAGTTATCTATCGTAAAAGCGCCGCCAAATCATTGATAAAGTTGCCATCTAAAATCAGCGCTCAGTTTATTCAGGCATTTGAAACGCTTGCTATTGATAATGGTGCGGAATTGGATATTAAAAAACTGACAGGGCGAGAAGGTTTTAGATTGCGAATTGGCGATTATCGGGCAATTTATCGCAAGTTGAATGATGTGATGATTATTGATGTGGTTAAAGTGGGTAGTCGGGGGGATGTGTATAAATGAGCGTGCAATTTATTGAGCAGAATGGGCAGCGGCAATACGCCGTATTGCCGATAAGTGATTATGCAAGTTTATTGGAAAAGGCAGAAATGCTGGATGATATTCACGACTATGACGAGGCATTGGTGCAGGATGAGGAGATGATTCCAGCAAGTATTGTTTATCGATTGATGTCAGAAAATAAGACCAAAGTTTGGCGCGAATACCGTGGTATGACTCAAACCGAATTAGCAGAACACTGTGAGTTGGCACAGGCGACGATTGCCCAGATTGAGGGCGGCAAGCGAACTGGTTCGGTGGAGGTGTTAAAGAAAATCGCGGCAGCCTTGGTGATTGATCTGGATGATTTGGTTTAGGATTATGGGTTGCAATAAAAAAGGGGCAAAAGCCCCTTTTTTATTGCAACCCAGCCTTATTTCTCCATCGTCACAAACGCCATTTTCGAAATCCCGGCATGTTGCACAGTCGCCATCATTTCCGCCACCTTGCCGTAGTTGACCGCTTCATCTGCCCAAACATGAATTGCCACTTCAGGATTTTGCGCTAACTCATCTCGCAAACGCAGATCCAAAGCCTCCAAGCTTTCGATAGCGACTTTGTTTAACGTAATTATCCCTTTCGCATCAATCCCTAATTGCAGCGGCTGTTTTTGAATATCCGGCGTCGTAGAAGCCGTTTTTGGTAAAGCCACATTGACCGATTGTGTGACCAGTGGCGCAGTGACTAACAAAATAATCACCAACACCAACATCACATCCACTAAAGGCGTGACATTGATTTCACTCACCGCATCATCGTCATCTGCATTGGTTTTAAAACCCATCTCACTGTCTCCTTAGGCTTTATCGCTAAACGCAATGTGTAAAAAGCCATCAACAAAATGTTCCAGTGCGGCACGGTGTTGTTTGGCGCGGCGGGTGAAAAAGTTATAAGCCAAAACTGCCGGCACCGCCACCGCGATACCAATCGCAGTCGCAATCAAAGCATCACCAATAGGCCCTGCAACCACTTCCAAACTGGAAGAACCACTAGCGCTAATTTCATGCATGGCGTGCATAATCCCTAACACAGTCCCAAACAAACCTACAAATGGCGCAGTGCTACCAATACTGGCTAACATGGTCAAACCGACTTCCATCCGATGTTGTTCGGCTTGATTTTCGCTGCGTAAAGTTTGCTCCAACAACTCACGCGGTTCACCACGATATTTCAAGCTAATCGCTTTATCAGCATGAGCTAACTGCGCCAACCAAGCAAAACCGGCTTTAGCCACGCGTGCTTTAGCACCACGCGCCTGATTTTCCGGCAAATTGGCCGCCGCTTTTAAATCAGCCGCTTCCCAAAACGCAGCGCTGTATTGCTTGTTGTAATAGCCGGTTTTAGCAAACTGCCAGATTTTGAATAAAATCAAAACCCAAGTAATCACAGAGAAACCAAGCAAAGTGTACAAAGTCGCATCAATGATGATGTTGGGATCAATATGTTGTGGCATTTAAAATCTCCTGAGTTTTTATTAAGTTAATTATTGTTCCCACGCTCCGCTTGGGAATGCAGGTACAGACACTCCAGCGCCCACTTGCTCCGTCACCATAAACCTTGCACAAATCATCGATACAAAACGACGCAGAGCGTCTTGGGCTGCATTCCCACGTACAACGTCACTGCCATTAAGTTAAGGAAACAGACAAAATGTAGGGTCGAATTTATTCGACCTGTTGGCCTTGATGAGAGCCCAAAGGCGAATAAATTCGCCCCTACAATTGCTTAACTTAATGGC
>JBEGMT010000241.1:0-6737 GCA_041182925.1 Pseudomonadota bacterium
ATAAAAAATTACTAAAAATTTTGGGTTTGCTGTTGGTGCCAGGTTTGGCCTCAGCACAGGAAATCAATCAAGCCAATACCGTTTGGGTATTAACCTCGACGGCCTTGGTGTTGTTTATGACCTTACCTGGTTTATCGCTGTTTTATGCCGGCTTAGTCAGAAGTAAAAACGTCTTATCAGTGATGATGCAATGCTTTGCTATCACCTGTTTAGTGTCGTTGTTGTGGTTAGCGGGGGTTTATAGTTTTTCTTTTGCCGATGGTGGCGCATGGCAAAGTGTTATTGGTGGTGCGAATAAATTATTTGCCGCCGGTATTGATACGCAAATTTTGAATGGTGATATTCCTGAAGTCGTGTTTTTCATGTTTCAGATGACTTTCGCGATTATCACCCCAGCACTGATTGTCGGTGCTTTTGCTGAGCGGATGAAATTTTCCGCGATGCTTTGGTTTAGTGGATTGTGGTTAATTGTGGTTTATATGCCAATTTGCCATTGGATTTGGGGCAACGGTTGGTTGGCACAATTAGGTGTAAAAGATTTTGCTGGTGGCATTGTGATTCATGTTAATGCTGGCGTTGCCGCTTTAATTTCTGCGATTGTCTTAGGTAATCGTCGTGGCTTTCCTACCTTAGCGATGCCGCCGCACAATATGACGATGGTGGTTACCGGTGCGGGTATGTTGTGGTTTGGCTGGTTTGGTTTTAATGGCGGTAGTGCCTTAAAAGCTGACGGTTCAGCGGGGATGGCGATTGCTGTAACCCACATTGCTGCCGCTGCGGGTTCTTTAACTTGGATGGCTATCGAGTGGAATCGTTTTGGCAAACCAAGTGTCTTAGGGATTGTCACTGGTATGGTAGCAGGTTTAGGTACCATCACTCCTGCATCGGGTTATGTGGGCCCTATCGGTGGTTTGGCGATTGGCGTGATTGCTGGTGTGGTGTGCTTTTATGCCACTCAATACGTAAAACGGGTATTAAAAATCGATGATTCTTTGGACGTATTTCCAGTTCACGGTGTCGGTGGCATGATCGGCTCTACCTTAACCGGCGTTTTTGCTGCTGAAGAGTTTGGCGGTTTAGGTTTAAACGGTGTCAGTATTTCGCACCAAGTCGGTGTACAAATTTTAGCCGTTGTCGTCACCGCGTTATGGAGTGCTGTGTTCAGTTATTTGATTTTAAAATTAATCGACAAACTGATTGGTCTGCGCGTTACTGCAGATGAAGAAATGGAAGGACTTGATTTGGTTCTGCACGAAGAAACCGGTTATCACAAACTTTGATAACCCCTAACTTGAGAGAAATGAATGCCAATTACCCTTAACCAACTAGAAGTGATCGTTCGCCAAGCTGGTGATGTCGCTATGGGTTATTTCAATGATTTGGAATCGCTGGCGGTCAGTAAAAAAAGCGCCCGCGATCTAGTCACCGATGCCGATGTTGCGGTTGAACAGTATTTAAAACAGGCACTGGGAGAGCAGTGTCCGGAATACGGTTTTTGGGGTGAAGAGAGTGGGCAAACCGAAAATCAAAGCAGTCGCTGGATTGTTGACCCAATTGATGGCACTCATTCATTCTCAAGAGGGCAGTATTTTTGGGGGATTAGCGTGGCGCTGGAAATTGATGGTCAGTTAGTGATGGGTGCGGTTTACGGCCCCGCATTGGATGATTATTACAGCGCTGAGTTAGGCAAAGGTGCGTGGAAAAATGGCAAACCGATTCGAGTTTCAGCAGAAACCGAACTGGCTAGTAGCATGATTTCCACCGGCTTTGCCTGTTTACGCTCCTATTTAGAGCACAATAATCTTGAACGCTTCTGTCGAATTGCTCAAGCAACCACCGGTCAGCGTCGCTTTGGTTCAGCGGCTTTGGATTTATGTTTAGTTGCTGATGGTCAGGTCGATGCGTTTTGGGAGCAGGAATTGAACCTTTACGATGTTGCCGCCGGTGCTTTAATTACCTTAGAAGCAGGTGGGACGGTTACCGACTTTGAAGGTAATTCAGGCATTTTTCCTAAACAAATCCTTGCAACTAATGCCAAAATTTTGGATCAATTATTACCCTTGATGTAGACAAATCCAGCTATAGCTGGATTTGTTTAAGCTTTTGATTTTTTTATGTTTGTGAATATGGAAATTGTTGTTATAGTGCCGACCGCTGAGCACAATTTAAAACAAAAACAACGAGATGCAGTATGTGCGATTACAACAATAAAAATTTTAGATACAACCATGAAATTTGGGCCAAGTATTCATTCATCGAATTAGGCTTTGATATGTATCGAGCCAAATTTGAGACCAGTATCCCCAAAAAACCAATTAAATTGGGTTTTGGGCGATGGTTTGTCGATATTCGCTTTTTTAGATGGCAAATTTTGGTTAATAAAATGACCAAAGAGCAAGTTGAAAGAATGAAGTTAAGCTTTGAGTGGGAACAACACCAAAAAGATCGCGGCTTTGATAATCACAATAATCTCAGCTTTTAAAGATAGTCGTTAATTGATTTAGGTATGAATGGAAGTTTATATTGTAAGCTTCTATTCACCTTCCATCTAAATCATCAACATCATGCGATTTATTAGTATTATCGTACTGATCATCATTTCAGTTCTTGAAATTAGTCCTATCCCCATTACGCCATTAATCTTAATCTGGATTGTTATTTTTCGTCCGGTATGGTTTTATCGCTGGGTGATGCGGATTTACAATTAGATTTTTAAATAAACTTCCCACAGGAGTGGCTGATGTTTGAATTCATGTCATCGCTAGGTGTTATCGGTTTTTTGTTTGGATTGTTAATCTTAGTGCTTTGGACGCTGTTGCCATTTGCTGTGTTTGGCATTAAAGATCGCTTGGATAAACAAATCGAACTATTAACCGCGATTAACGAACAGTTAAAACGTAATCAAAGTAAATAATAAATAATTTTGTATGGCGCAGGCGTTGCAGTTTTATCCGCTCTACCAATTGATCTCAGATTCAGTAAAGCCAGCAGTAAATCATAACAATTAAACCCTGACCCAAATCCGCAACAAAATCGCACTCAACACAGCACATCCTGCCGAAAAACCAAATGCCATCAAAGGTGAGGCTGATTGATACAAACTGCCAAAAATCACCGAAGCGGGCAGCAAAAATGCCCCAGCAACCAAATTAAACCAGCCAAATGCCGTGCCACGCAAATTGGCAGGCGCCAAATCAGCGACTAAGGCTTTTTCCACGCCTTCAGTTGCTGCCATAAACAAGCCATAAAAACCAAACAATCCTGCTAACATCCAACTGTTATCAATGACTAAGCCCAAACCCAAATAAAACAAGGCATAAGCGATATAGCCCCAAAATAACAAGCGAGTACGACCGATATGGTCTGAAAGTGCTGATAAAGGTGTCGAAAAAATCATCGCTACCGCCGACACCGCCGCCCATAACAAAGGAATATGCTCTGCTGCTACGCCTAATTCCTGCGCTCGCAGCAATAAAAACATATTCGACGAATTGCCCAAGGTGAACAAAGCGACCACCAGCAAATAGCGTTTAAAAACCGTTGGTAAATTAGCCAAACGCCAATTGAATTTAGTAGGGTTGTGATGCGCTGGTTTGCGCGGTTCGTTAATCGCAAACGTCAGCCCCAGACATAATAATGCTGGCACAAATGCCCAGAGAAAAATCGTTTTTAATGGCACCGCCGCCGATAACAAAGCAAACGCCAACAACGGCCCCAATACCGAACCAGCATTATCCATCGCTCGATGTAAACCAAACGCCAAGCCGCGTTGAGTCGCATCAACACTGTCAGCCAATAAAGCATCGCGCGGCGAAGAGCGTAAACCTTTGCCAACCCGATCGGTAAAGCGAATTAACATTAACCACGGCCAGCTGTTAATAAAGGCAATCAATGGCCGTCCAAATCCCGCTAAGCCATAACCAAACACAATCCAGGGTTTGCTGTATCGGGTTTTATCAACAATCACACCTGAAAACAGTTTGAGCAAGCTGGCAGTGGCTTCGGCAACCCCTTCGATCAAGCCTAAAGTGCGCGGCCCCGCCATTAACACTGACGACAAATACAAGGGAATGATGGGGTAGAGCATTTCGCCAGCACTGTCGTTGACCAAGCTAATCAAGCCGATTAGCCAAACAGTGCGTGGGAGGTTTTTGATGGCGTTTAGCATGGGGGGATAGATTGCTGAGCAATTTAAAGAAATCGGGATAGGTTTTGATTTCTATCCCGATTGAAAGTGACGTGCTTAAAGTTCTCTAGTGGCGCTGAAGTGAATATCTGGCCAGCGTTCTTGTGTTAGTTGCAAATTGACTCGGCTGGTTGCCAGATAAACTAAATAACCGCCGCCATCTTCAGCCAGATTTTCAAAGGCTTTATTTTTAAATTCTTCCAGTTTCGCTGGATTGTCTGCGCTAACCCAACGCACGGTATTGATTGGTGAAACATCGTAAACACATTCAACGTTGTATTCGCTTTTTAGACGGTGAGCTGTGACGTCAAACTGCAAAATACCGACCGCGCCTAAAATTAAGTCATTGTTTTTTAAAGGTCTAAATAACTGCGTTGCGCCTTCTTCGGTTAACTGTACCAAACCTTTTTGCAAAGCTTTGGCACGCAGCGGATCTTTTAACACGACGCGGCGGAACAGTTCAGGGGCGAAATAGGGAATGCCGCCATATTTTAGAGTTTCACCTTGGGTAAAGGTGTCGCCAACTTGAATGGTGCCGTGGTTGTGTAGGCCGATAATGTCACCAGGAAATGCTTCTTCAACATTTTTACGGCTGTCGGCTTGGAAAGTAATCGCGTTGGCTACTTGGATGTTTTTGCCGATGCGCACATGGTTGATTTTCATGCCTTTATCAAATTTGCCAGAGCAGATTCGCATGAACGCAACGCGGTCGCGGTGAGCAGGGTCCATGTTGGCTTGGATTTTGAACACGAAGCCAGTAAATTTTTCTTCAGTGGGATCCACTTCGCGTTGTTCGGCTTTGCGTGGTTTGGGCGCAGGGGCAAATTCAGCAAAGGCGTCGAGTAATTCGATGATGCCGAAATTATTAATCGCCGAGCCAAAAAATACCGGTGTTTGTTCGCCAGCCAAATATTTTTGCAAATCAAATTCGTGGCTGGCGCCTTTGACTAAGTCAATTTCATCACGTAATTCAGCAGCTTGATCGCCGAGTAATTCGTCCAATTTCGGATTATCCAAGCCTTTGATGATTTCAGCTTTAGCAATTCGACCACCGTGGTGTGGACTGAATAGCAAAATTTCGTCTTTATACAGCTGGTAAACCCCTTTAAAGCGTTTGCCCATGCCGATTGGCCAAGTCATCGGCGCACATTGGATTTTTAAAACTGTTTCTACTTCGTCTAATAACTCAATTGGCTCGCGGCCTTCGCGGTCGAGTTTGTTGATAAAGGTCAGAATCGGCGTGTCGCGTAAACGGCAGACTTCCATCAATTTAATGGTTCTATCTTCAACGCCTTTTGCAACGTCGATTACCATTAATGCGGAGTCAACCGCCGTCAACGTCCGGTAAGTATCTTCCGAAAAGTCTTCGTGGCCAGGGGTGTCGAGCAAGTTGATGATGCAATCGTTATGATCAAACTGCATCACCGAGGTGGTGACCGAAATCCCCCGTTCCTTTTCCATCTCCATCCAGTCAGAAGTAGCGTGACGCGCGGCTTTACGGCCTTTGACCGAGCCAGCCAACTGAATGGCACCCCCGAACAGTAACAGTTTTTCAGTGATGGTCGTTTTACCGGCGTCAGGATGAGAGATGATAGCGAAAGTGCGGCGTCTATTCGCTTCAGAGATGATTTCAGTTGTCATTGGGCTTGAATTAGTTGGTATATCAATTGCTTATTATCGCGTTTTTTCGCTTAAAAAATAAGGGGCAGGGTGTTAATCGGCTAAGAAACCGATCAGATAGGCTTCAAAAATAGCTAAAAGCTGTGTTATATAACACAGTTTAATAAATTGTTAAGCGATTCAAAGACTTATCAGTGGTGGTGCGACAATTAGTCGCATTTTGTAAAAGTAAAAAACTGTATACCCTAAAAAAGCGGTTGTTTAGCTTTGCTTTACAATCCAAACTCGAATGGAACAGTTTTCTCCCCGAAAACCACAAGGATGTACTTATTCGCCCTACAGCCTGAGCTGATAGTCTTGAAACATGATTGATATGAAAGGCTGCCTGCCAGTCCAAAATAGTAGGAGCACAGTGACGTGTCAGAAACGGATTTAACTAACAATCAAGTTTTAACCCTGTTTTATCGCGAGCATCATTCTTGGCTATTAAACTGGTTGAGAAAACGTATCGACTGCCGAATGCAGGCCGAAGATCATGCTCACGACACTTTTTTACGGATTCTGGCCGCGCGTGATCCACAAGCGATTGTCGAACCTCGCGCTTACCTGACTACCATCGCCAAAGGCTTGTTGATTAACCACTGGCGGCGAGCGGCGATTGAACAAGCTTACTGGGACAGCATCGCGGCTTTACCAGAAGCCTTAGCACCATCCCCCGAACAACACGTTATCATTCTGGCAACCCTGCAAGAAATCGACGCCTTACTTGAACAACTACCGGCTAAAGTCCGTAGCGCCTTTTTGATGTCACAACTGGATGGCTTGACTTATCTCGAAATCGCTCAACGCTTAGGGGTTTCTGATCGAATGGTCAAAAAATACATGGCACGGGCAATGCTGCATTGTCTGACTGCCGAGCTTTAAGGCCGCC
>JBEGMT010000242.1:0-3153 GCA_041182925.1 Pseudomonadota bacterium
AATTCATGACCCAAAACGATATTAAATTCACCCGAAACTAGGCTATCCAAAGAACCAAACTCCATTTTTTTCGCCACTTCAGACACTTTTGGCTCATAGTCCGGCAAAATCCCTTGCACTACGGTACCGCTAACCTGTCGGTCGGCATTAATCATCACTTGGCCATGAATATAAGGTGCCGAACCTTCAACATGCGGCAGTTTTGAAGTACGATCAGCCAAGGTTTGCCAGTCATCAAGCTGACCATATGGGCCACTAATCGTGGTGTGGGAAGTCATGCCTAAGATCCGTTCGCGTAACTCGGCTTCAAAACCGTTCATCACCGATAACACGGTAATCAGCGCGGTTACCCCTAAGGCAATTCCTAACACTGAGGTCAAGGTAATAAAAGAAATAAATTGCGTGCGTCGTTTGGCGCGCGTATAGCGCAAGCCGATGTAAAGAATCAGTGGTTTGAACATATTTAGAGATTATGGGCGATTGCAATTAGCACAATAGCCGTAGAGGTAAAGACTATGATCGGTTAAGGTGTAGCCCAAACGCTGGGCGATTTCAAGTTGGCGTTTTTCAATTACTTCATCGGTAAATTCATCGACCTTGCCGCACTTCATGCAAACCACATGATCGTGATGACTACCTTTGTTTAATTCAAAAATCGAGTTGCCACCTTCAAAATGATGACGATTAACCAATCCCGCCGCTTCAAACTGTGTCAACACCCGATAAACGGTAGCCAAGCCAATTTCTTCACCTTCTGCGAGCAGAATTTTATACAACTGTTCAGCCGATAAATGCCGGTCATCTTGCTGCTTTTCTAATAGTTCCAAAATTTTGATTCGAGGGGTTGTGACCTTCAAACCGGCTTTACGCAAATCCTGTGTTTCCACAAATGAATCTCCGAGATCATTAACAAAGGTTATTGTAGCGTTTTTTGCCGCTAGTCGTCGGTGGAATTATGGGATAATGAAAACTGTTTTTCGTCAGCATCTCTGTTAATTCATGAACAAACCAGCCATTTTGCTTGCAGTTTCCACGATTTTCATCACTCCAGCATGCTCAACCATACTTAGCAATTTACCGGGTGTTTACACTTTAGAAATTGAGCAAGGTAATATGATTGATCAAATCATGATTGATCAGCTCCGTCCGAATATGACCAAGCGCCAAGTACTGTACATCATGGGTTCACCAATGCTATCTGACACTTTTCATGAACGCCGTTGGGATTATCTGTTTTCTGAGCAAAAAACTGGCGAAGATCGTGTCCAAAAACGTATTTCATTATTCTTTAACGGCGACAACCTGATGGGGGTTCAAGGCGATTTTCACCCCAGCGCAGTACCGGTACTAAAACCGTCCACCGAAGCTAGCGTCGAATTACCCAAACGCGAAATCGATAAATCCATGTGGGAAAAAATCAGTGGTTTATTCAGCGACGACCCAGATACTCTATCTGCCACAAAACCCACAGACAAACTGGCACCAACAGAATCTAATGAAAATGGTTTTTTTGATTTTTAACCCAGTGTGACCAAATCTATATCTACATGACATCACACTAAAAAATGCTTTAAAAAATTCGGATAGCCATGTCACAACAGCCAATTTACTCTGTTAATCAACAAATAGCTGCCACCGCTCATATTGATATTGAAAGCTATCAACAGCTTTATCTGCAATCAATAAACGACCCCAAAACATTTTGGGCCGAACAAGCTCAAGCATTTTTAGAGTGGCAACAGCCTTGGCAACAGGTGTTAGAACATAATTACCGCAAAGGTGAAATCAGCTGGTTTAAAGGTGGGCAGTTAAATGTCAGCGTTAATTGTCTGGACAGACATCTTGCACAACGCGGCGAACAAATTGCCATCATTTGGGAAGGCGACGACCCACAGCAACAAAGCAGCCTGACTTACAACCAACTTCATCAACAAGTCTGCCAATTTGCCAATGTCCTAAAAACCCAAGGTGTAAAAAAAGGTGATCGGGTTTGTATTTATTTACCGATGATTGCCGAAGCAGCGGTAGTGATTTTGGCTTGCACGCGGATTGGCGCAGTACATTCGATTGTATTTGGTGGCTTTTCTGCCGATGCTTTGCGTGATCGGATTATTGATGCCAACTGCAAAATCCTAATCTGCGCCGATGAAAGCTATCGCGGTGGCAAATTAGTACCCTCTAAAATCAATGCCGACAAAGCTGCTGACCAATGCCCTAACCTAACAACTGTGATTGTGATTAAACACAGCGGTCACGAGGTGCCTTGGCATCAAAACCGTGACGTTTGTTATCACACCGCGATGCAAAGCGCTTCAAGCGATTGCCCCGCCGAAGCGATGGACGCCGAAGATCCGTTATTTATTCTTTATACTTCGGGTTCTACCGGCAAACCGAAAGGCATCTTGCACACCACCGGCGGTTATTTGCTGTTTGCGGCGATGACGCATAAATACGTGTTTGATTACCAAGATGGCGATATTTATTGGTGTACTGCCGATATTGGCTGGGTTACGGGGCATTCTTATGTGCTTTATGGGCCGCTTTGCAATGGTGCAACGACTTTGATGTTTGAGGGCGTTCCCACCTACCCTGCCGCCGACCGCTTTTGGCAGGTAATCGACAAGCACCAAGTCAATATTTTCTACACCGCACCGACTGCGATTCGTGCCTTAATGGCGCAGGGTAATCAGTGGCTGAAAACCAGCCAACGCAGTTCATTACGGATTCTCGGCAGTGTCGGCGAGCCGATTAATCCTGAAGCCTGGGAATGGTATTACCATCAAGTTGGCGAACAACGCTGTCCGATTGTCGATACTTGGTGGCAAACCGAAACGGGCGGGATTTTAATTACCCCACTACCGGGCGCAACCGCATTGAAACCCGGTTCTGCCAGTTTGCCGTTTTTTGGTGTCAAACCGGCGATTGTCGATAACGAAGGCCACTTATTAGAAGGTGAAGCAGAAGGTATTTTAGTGTTAACTCATCCTTGGCCGGGACAAGCACGTAGCATTTACGGCGACCATCCTCGCTTTATCGAAACCTATTTCAAACCGTTTCCGGGCTATTACTTTGCCGGTGATGGGGCTCGGCGTGATAAAGACGGTTATTACTGGATTACCGGACGGGTCGACGATGTGATTAACGTTTCTGGCC
>JBEGMT010000243.1:0-3902 GCA_041182925.1 Pseudomonadota bacterium
GCTTTTGACAAAACCGCTAAAATGCTTGGACTTGGCTACCCAGGTGGCCCACGTTTGGCAGAATTGGCCGAACAAGGCCAAGCGCGTTTCAAATTTCCAAGACCAATGACCGACCGCCCAGGTTTAGAATTTAGCTTTAGCGGTTTAAAGACATTTACGCTCAATACGCTACAAAACAGCGAACAAACCGAACAAGACAAAGCCGACATTGCTTTGGCCTTCCAACAGGCAATGGCAGAAACGCTATCAATCAAATGCAAACGCGCTTTGCAACAAACAGGTCTTAAAACCTTAGTCATTGCCGGTGGCGTAAGTGCCAATAAATCGATTCGCCAGCATTTAATTGAAATGACAGAAACATTAGGCGCGAAAGCCTATTTTCCAAGACATGAATTTTGCACCGATAATGGCGCGATGATTGCCTATACAGGCTGCCAGCGCTTATTGGCAGGACAAACTCAAAATCTGGAGATTTTTGCCCGCCCACGCTGGCCTATTGATGAACTACTGAGTATTGATTAAGACTCTTTACCAGCCAATAATCGCTGGATATTGCTTTTGTGACGCCACAATAAAATTAGCGAAATCAGCACAAAAGTCACCACTAAATTCAAATCACCGACAATCAACCACACATACAACGGAGTTAAAGTAGCAGCGACTAAAGCCGCCAATGATGAAATCTTGCCGATTTTATAGACCAGCAACCAAGTACCCGATACCGCCAAGCCCAGCCACCAAGTCACACCCAAGGTCACGCCAAACGAAGTCGCAACGCCTTTGCCGCCTTTAAAGCCAAAAAAGATCGGATACAAATGCCCTAAAAACGCCGCAAACACCACTAACGACAAAATCAAACTATCAACCGCCAACACCTTCGCCAATAAAACCGGCAACAAACCTTTTAAGGCATCGCCAGCCAAAGTAATCGCCGCCGCTTTTTTGCCGCCAATCCGCATCACATTAGTTGCCCCCGGATTACCGGAACCATTCTCTCTGGGATCAGCCAACCCCATCATCTTACAAACAATAATCGCACTCGATACAGACCCTGTTAAATAGGCCAAAGGCACCAGCAACCACTCCACCATCTAAATTATCCTCATTCATCAAAACTTGTACAGTCGAGCCATTTACTCGATACTTACCTATTAAAATATCATAACCGGAAAGCATTAATGGACATCATCTTTTTAGGCGGCCTCGAAATTGAAACCGTGATTGGCATTTACGATTGGGAAAGAACCATCAAGCAAAAAATCTATCTCGATATAGAAATGGCGTTTGATATTAAAAAAGCCGCTGCTACAGACGATATTGCCTACACATTAGATTACAAAACCGTTTCCGACCGAATTGTTAAATTTGTCGAAACCAGTGAGTTTTTCCTAGTCGAAACCTTAATTGAAAAAATCGCCGAAATTTTGCTCACTGAATTTTCAATTCCTTGGGTCAAAATTATCCTCAACAAAAAAGGCGCTATCAGTAGAGCTCGTGACGTAGGCATTATCATCGAACGTGGACAAAAATAAGCCATGCCCATCGGATACATCAGCATCGGCAGCAATATTGACAAAGAAGCTCACATCCCTTGCTGCTTAAACACACTACACAAATTATTCGGGAAATTGACTATTTCCAGCATTTACGAAAGCGAACCAGTTGGTTTTGTCGGTGATGCATTCCACAATTTGATTGTAGGCTTTGAGTCAGACTTAAGCGCCAAACAAGTTGCTGCATTGTTACGAAAAATTGAGTTAGAACATGGTCGCAGCCGTCTGGCGCAGAAATTTTCTTCGCGAACCTTAGATTTAGATTTGATTTTGTACGGGCAGCAAATTATTGACGAGGATGGCTTACAAATTCCTCGCGATGAAATTGAACGCTACGCTTTTGTTCTCGAACCGCTAGCCGAAATTGCCGCAGAACAACGTCATCCTGTTAGCGGCATTAGCTATGGCGAACTTTGGCAACAAGCCGATAAAACAGATTTAAAACAACACAAAGTTCAGGTCAATTGGCTTAAATAAATAGAGTTCTACCGCCATCAACAGCAATAGTTTGACCTGTGATATAGGGCGCATCAGCAATCAAAAACCACACCGCTTTGGCAATGTCATCAGCATTGCCACAACGCTGTAAAGCCACTTTTTGCAAAATCTCATTTTTTTGACTGTCAGCAATATCGACCTCAGGCCACAAAATCGCCCCCGGCGCGACTGCATTAACCCGCACATTGGGCGCCAGCTCTTTCGCCAATGCTTGCGTCATTGCCTGCAAACCGGCTTTGGCAATACTGTAAACCGGTGAACCTAACAAAGGTTTCTGGGCATAAATATCAACCATATTGATAATACAACCTTGGCGTTCAATCAAACTATTGCGCAAAGCCTGTGCCAAAAAAAACGGTGCTTTTAAATTACTATTCAGCAAATTATCCCAATCCGCTTCAGTTACTTGCTCAACCGGGGTTGGATAAAACTGTGAAGCGTTGTTGATTAACACGTCAACACCACCCCAAACTGCCAAAGCCTGAGTCGCCAAATCTTGAATCTGTTCAACTTGCAATAAATCGGCATGCAACGCTACTGCGGAATTCGACCTTATCGCATTTAATTCATCAACTAAGGCTAAAGCTTCAAGTCGCGAATGCTGATAATGCAAAATCAAATTACAGCCATGACTATGCAAAAACCGCGCACAATTCGCGCCAATTCGTTTTGCAGCACCAGTAATCAGGATATTAGTCATCAATTATTGCGCCAAACTAGTTAGTAACTTTTTCCGTATCAACACACAAACCAATACAGAAACCACCACCGGCGACTGGGTTAACAAAAACTCAGACACCGAATGTTTAGCAACCACTTCCGCCAATGGCACTACAATCAGCATTTTTGATAACCACCAAGTTAGCCAATAACCAATCAAGCCAATAATCGACCAATTTAAGAGTGGTGCGTTATTATTTTTGGCGGTCATATAAAACCAAACCAAAGTTAAAATTCCGCACAATTTAGCCAGCAGTAACATCACATCTCCTAATTTTTATTGTTGTTAAACGGTTTCAGCATAAAAGCTATTCCCGATAAGTTTTAAATTTGCACCTTGTCACCCTATAATCGAAACCGATTCAATTATTACAATAACCAGAGGATATACACAGTGCAGATTCGACACATTGCATTTACTTTAATCGCCCTTGGCTTTTCCAGCTCAGTTTGGTCGCAATCTCAACACGGCGGACACACCGGCGGTAGCAGTAGTAGCAGTCGCGATAGTGGCTGCATTAAAGCCAAAGTCAGCAATTTCCAACCCGCTAATATGGAAACCATCGCCCCCGGCGGCGAGTTTTCAGCTTTCGTTTCTGGCAGTAATGGACCTGGCCATATTCATGTCACCATCCGAAACCAACCAATTACTGTCAACATATTAAATAAAGATACCTTTTATGTCGTAAAAGGCAAACTACCCGCCGAGCTTAGAAACGAAACCGTGCGTATCTCAATCAGCGCCAAAGCCAAAAACAGCCAATGCGATAGCGATACCGGTTGGTTATTAAAAGTCAGCGAATAAACCGCGCCAAAAACAGAAAATGGGCATTAAGCCCATTTTCAATCGCCACATCTAGCTTTGATTTACCACTGTGACTCGCCGGTTTCAGGATCGTACATTTGATGCGTAATTTCGTGACGGTTAGCGATCAACTCTTCAATGCTCGGTGAATTAGTCAAAGCGCGTTTAATCGCTAATTTCATCGCTTCATAATTAGTGCGATACAAATCTTTGCGATCCAAATCTGGGTTAGTCGCGCAAGAGGGATCAATCCACAACATCGCAATAATGCACAAATCATCGGCTTGATCGCGTGGAATCACACCTTCTGCCACACTATCAATCAC
>JBEGMT010000244.1:0-4633 GCA_041182925.1 Pseudomonadota bacterium
CTATTTGGAATGATGCCCGAAGCTTGCCATTCAGCCGCTGTTCTCACATCAACAACCAGAGCATTTTGGGTTTGTTGTAGGCTTTGTAGCTGTTCAGGGTTAAGTTGCCCCAAACCATCAGCGAATAAGGAGGGAGTGATTAATAAGCTTAAAACGAAAAAAATTGATTTCAGAGTCATCGATACACTAAAGATTAAGGTTACAAACGTCGCTTCGCTAGTTTACGAACTAAGAGGCATTGAACTATGATGAAGATTAGATTCGTCTTATATCATGTTCAGTAATTTTGCGTCGAGTCTATCTGTTCAATCATCTGAAAGGAGCACACTATGTCAGAAACTATCGTCCTGAATGTCACAGGTATGAAATGCGGCGGCTGCGAATCCAGCTTAACTAATAAATTATCGGCTTTAGAGGGTGTGTTATCGGTACAAGCTTCACATCAGCAAAAACGGGTTGAAGTAGCCTATGAGCCCAGCCAAATCGATGCCGATGAGATTGAAGACGCGATTATCGACGCTGGTTTTAAAGTCGAAGACTAAGGCAGGTTATGAACACCACATCCCCAACATCCTCAGAAACAATCCGATTATCGATCCTCGGTATGCGCTGTGCTGGCTGTATTGCCGCCGTTGAAACAGCATTGCAAGCCGTTGCGGGTGTGGAAACCGTCAGCGTTAATTTTGCCGATCATTCGGCCACCGTCACCGGTCAATTAGATGCTGATTTACTCAAACAAGCCCTTAAAGCCAGTGGTTACGATGCTGCCGTTATGGAAGGCTTGGAAGATCCCGAAGATGAACAAATCCAGCAACAACAGCATTATCGGCAGTTAATGATTAAAGCCAGTGTGGCTGGTGCTTTAGGTTTGTTTTTGATGTTGGGCGAACACAATTTCCCCGCTATTAACACCGCGCAAGGACGCGAATTTTGGCCGATTATTTCTTTATTGACCTTGGTTGTGTTGTTTTATTCTGGTGGTCATTTCTTTCAAAGCGCCTACAAATTAATCCAAGTCAAACAAGCCAATATGGACACTTTGATTGCTCTAGGCACTGGCTCGGCTTGGCTGTATTCGACAGTGTTAATCGATTTTTCCAATCAATTACCTTCGTTGTCTGCCCATGCTTATTTTGAAGCCTCGGCAGTGATTTTGGCGTTTATCAATTTAGGTAATGCCTTGGAAACGCGGGCTAGGGGAAAAACCTCGGCAGCAATTCGGGCTTTATTAGGCTTACAACCCAGAACCGCTCGTGTGGTCCGTGAGGGGCAAGAAATTGATATTGCTATCGACCAAGTCGGTTTAGGCGAAACTTTGCGAGTCAGACCGGGTGAAAAAATCCCTGTCGATGGCGTGGTGTTAGACGGCCATTCTCATGTGGATGAGGCTATGTTAACCGGCGAGGCAATGCCCGTTGAGAAAAGCCTCGGCGCCAAAGTGGCCGCTGGCACCATCAACCAACAAGGCAGTTTCTTATTTACCGCCACCCGCATTGGTCGCGACACCGCGCTGGCGCAGATTATCCAAAGCGTTCGCCAAGCGCAAAACAGCAAACCGGCATTAGCCAAATTAGCCGACAAAATCTCCGCTATTTTTGTACCTACCGTGGTTGCGATTGCTGCACTGACTTTTTTTGTTTGGTTAATCGTTGGCCCTGAACCGGCTTTAGGCTATGCCTTTGTCACCTCAATGACGGTTTTAGTGATTGCCTGTCCTTGCGCCTTAGGCTTGGCAACGCCGATTTCGGTGATGGTTGCAGTAGGCCGCGCCGCGCAAATGGGCATCTTGATCCGCCAAGGCGAAGCTTTACAAACCGCTGGCAAAATCAGTTGTTTAATTCTCGATAAAACCGGCACCGTCACCGCAGGCAAACCGGCATTAGCATCAGTTGTGGCCTTGGCTGAGTACAGTGAAAGTGAGGTTTTAGATTACGCAGCCAGCTTAGAATCCGGTTCCGAACACCCTTTAGCCAGCGCAATTTTGGCCGCCGCTGCCGAGCAAAACTTAAAACTGCACAAAGTCAGAAAATTCCAAGCCATCAGCGGGCAGGGGATTAGTGGCCGGATTAACGACCAAGTTTGTTTATTCGGCAACTCGGCTTTAATGACCGCTAACGGCATTGATGTCGGCGCTCACCAAGCCCGCCTCGACCAACTCGCCAGCCAAGGCCAAACCCCGATGTTGTTAGCGGTAGCCCAACAATTAATCGGCATCGTCGCTGTTGCCGATCCGATTAAATCTGACTCTGCCCAAGCCGTACAGCAATTACAACAGCGCGGGATTCGAGTGTTAATGGTCACTGGCGATAACCCCATCACCGCCCAAGCCATCGCCAAACAAGCTGGCATCAGCGAATTTCGCGCCCAAGTGCTACCGCAAGACAAAGCCGCGGTGGTGAAAGAATTACAAGCTCAAGGTGAAATTGTCGGCATGGTCGGTGACGGCATCAACGACGCGCCAGCCTTAGCCCAAGCCGATGTCGGTTTTGCGATTGGCACCGGCACCGATGTCGCGATAGAAAGCGCCGATATTGTCTTGTTACAAGGTTCGTTATTGAAAATCGGCCAAGCGATCAGCTTGTCAAAATTGACAGTACGAAACATCCAGCAAAACTTGCTTGGCGCATTCTTCTACAACAGCATCGGCATTCCAGTCGCCGCTGGCTTGCTGTATCCCTTATTCGGGATTTTGCTGAATCCGATGTTAGCCGGCGCGGCAATGGCCATGTCATCGGTGACGGTGGTGAGTAATGCCAATCGCTTGCGGTGGGTAAAGTTAGATGATTTGGGTTAATAGCCAATTTGGGATACACAAGAGCTACAACCTAAATTGAGAAAAGACCTATGGCAAATGATTCCTAACCCTTGGACCATTATTCCGGTGTCGTCGAGAGCGCCGTATATGCAAGCACTTGAAAAAGCCAGCGTCGAAAAAAATATTAAACCTTTCGCGGAGTTTATTTCAGACGCGATAAAGGCGGGATTTGATAAGGGTTTATATTGCGTTCGGTTGGATAAGTGGTTATTCAGCCAAAACCCAATCTTCTAATTTTAATCCCTCAATCCGTTCAAATTCCCTGATGTTATGCGTTACGAGTATGGCATTTTGCGCTAAGGCATGACAGGCAATCCAAAGGTCATTCGCGCCTATTGGTGTTCCGGCGATTTTTAGCCGAGTGAATTGAGTGGCGTAGTGTTGGCACAGCTCGGCATTAGCCGTGTAGTTGACTGGAATAATCCGTGTCAGTTGTTGCAGTTGGTCCAACACTTGAGCTTTTCGAGTGCTACGTTCAGCACCTTTCAGCAACTCGGCATAGGTTAAAAAAGACATGCTGAGTTTAGTTCGGCTATCCAGTGCATTGATACGAGCCGCAACGCTGGGTGGTTTGTTTTTAATCAGGTAAATGAGGATATTAGTATCCAGCATGTAAATCATAAAGTCTCACGATCCTGCATAAGTGCTTGTTGTTGGTAATCTTGTTCTAACTGGCTGGCAAATTCATCATCAAAGCTTTTAAGTGCCTCCATTAAAGCCGTGCCACGGTCGAGCGGGATCGGGTGAATAATCAAATCGCCGTTGGCACTACGACTAATTTCAACTTCATTAATGTCCAAACGGAACTCTTGCGGAATCCGCACCGCTTGGCTGTTCCCGTTTTTGAAAATGCGGGTGGTTAAGGTTGTCATCGATGACTCCATGTGTGTGTATAGTGTTGTGTGTATTTTAGGTTGGGTTAAGCCTAGTTGTAAATCGTCGGATTAATTTGGATCGTTATTTTTAGAATTTCCGTGTCCAACCTGATGGTCACGATACGATGCGCTAATAATGAATGACTTTATAGGATGCTGCCGACGCAAGGAGGCACATCGTTCGCGATTGATGCGCTTCACTTTGTTCAGCATATCCTATAAGCCCAACCATTAAACAAATCCCATCCACCATATCCCGCTAAACTACCACCCAAAAAACTCAAACCATCATCAACATGAACCAACGCATATTTACCCAAGGCTGGGACGATTACCAATTACTCGACGCCGGCAACGGCCAGAAACTGGAACGCTGGGGGCAGGTTTTAACCATTCGCCCAGAGGTCAACGCTTATTTCAATCCCGATCAAACCCTACAACAATGGCGCGAGCGAGCGGATTGGGCGTTTGTCGAAACCAGCAATCAAGCTGGTGCTTGGCAAGCTTTGAAAGACGGAGCACCTAGCCAATGGCAAATTAGCTATGGCAACTTGACGTTTCAATTAGAACTAACCCGTTTTAAGCACCTTGGCTTGTTTCCCGAACAACGCACTAACTGGGATTTCATCACCGAGCATTTATCGGCTGATGGGCGTTTTTTGAATGTGTTTGCTTATACTGGCGCGGCTTCTTGTGTGGCGCGTCAAACCGGTGCGGAAACCTTGCATGTGGATTCGGTTAAACAATTAATCAGCTGGGCGAATGGCAATATGCAGCTTAGCGGTTTGAGCGATATTAAATGGGTGAGGGAAGATGCTTTGAAGTTTGTTGAGCGTGAATTGAAGCGCGGCAAGACTTATGACGGCATTATCATGGACCCACCGGCTTGGGGGCTGGGGGCGAAAGGTGAGAAATGGAAGCTGGAGCATAAATTAGAAGCCTT
>JBEGMT010000245.1:0-5424 GCA_041182925.1 Pseudomonadota bacterium
AAGTATGGTCGCGGGTTAATTGCTTAAGTTGACCGTTACGCAATTGATATAAACGACTGTCACCAGCCCAAATAACTGCACATTGATCTGCACAAGCAAACAAACTAACTACAGTACTTCCAATCACAGCCCCCTGACCTATATTTTTAGCCATGGCACATAGACTATGATTAACCAACTGTAATTGGTCACTTATCCAGTTAACTTGGTCGGTAAATCCGCCCGATAAAGGCAAATCAGCTAATACCTCAACTATTTTTTGACTAGCGGCATCACCAAACTGATGCCCCCCCATACCATCAGCGACTACCCATAGACCTAATTCGGGAGCATTGAGCATAGCGTCTTCGTTATGTTTCCGGCGATTACCGACTTCGGTAATACCAAATGATTGCCACAGCCGGATATTTTCAAAATGCGCCTGGTTAGGACTTAATGACAATCTGTCAGATTGCCGCTGGTACTTAGGTAATATCAATTTATGAGTGTGGCACTGCCAAGTTTTGCTATTGTTGTTGTGAACGCCACTTAAAAAATCCGCATAAGCATCAATAGGTGGCATACCCTCACAACAGAAAAAACTGGCTTGGTTTTCTTCAATGCCTTCGGCAGCCCAAAACTATAGGTAGGTAGAAAACGATTTAACAATAAACGCGTTAAATGAGGAAATGCTTGCTCGGCATCAGCAAGCTGATTTAAATCAAATCGATATGCAGGCTTTGATATTAAATTAACTGTCTTCTCGTTATCCTCAATACCCCGCCCCTCCGTTGTATAAGCTGGAGGGAAATGAATGTTTAATAATCGCTGATTAAATGAATCGATATCAAACTGCTCTGATAATGCTGATAACGCCGCATTCTCTAACTCAACAAACCATTTTGAACCACAACAAAATACATCGCTAACTTGCTCAGCTGGAATTTCCTGCGCTAGTGTTAAGGGATAGTAACGACCGACACGATCGACACTTGGCATAAAAATACCCGCCCAAGCCTGGTTACCACATAGTCCGGGACTTAACGAAAAACGCCAAATAGGACTAACTAAAAATAAAGATAACCAGTTTTCTCCATGAATATCTTGACTAAGTTTGATTGATGCTTGCAACCAATTATCCCAGGGCTCAACAAAGTGACGAGGAAGACGACGGCTGACAAAATCACCCAATGTCGGTAATTTACCGAAAAAGCCGACTCCATTCGCTTCCATTTATAACACCTCTGGACAATGAAAAGTTTGATAGCCTTGAATGGCAAACGGATTGTTAACACTAGCCGCATGTAACTCAAAACGTGCTGTATAACTATCAATCTGAATATTTAGAAAAAATCGATCAGGTGAAGCCGTTGGTTCGATATTGAACTGATCAAACATTCTAAACAAAGCCCAAGCACCTTCTTTAGAGCGACTTACCTGACTGCCGTCTAAACCTTCAAAGACAATTCGGACGCCACTACTATTGATAGGCCCAGGCCACTTAAATTGAAATAACTGTTCTGGACCATGACGATAAACTAATTCTTGTCCTTCAATATTTAAACGAAAGGTTCCAATTCGAGAATCTAACATCACAGGCTTTAATTCAAATTGAACTTGAGCTGCTGTGCTGCCTGCTGAGAAAAAAGCGTCTCTAATTTTCGCAGCGGTTTGAAATTGTTTAATTGAATCAGGCACTAAACCTAACGCTTTATCAGACTGCATTTCGTTCCATTCAATGGAAGCTGTATCAACGAAGGTTTTCAAATTACTATTAAAAAACTGATCAAGAATGCCACCCATTGCAAACATCTTGGCAAAATCAGCCATTAATACATCTTGAGCGCTATTTTTATTAAAAGGATAACGCTTATCTAACGCACTTTTACACGGCAAAGTCACAGCTGTTTTGAGTAGCTCATTCAATTGATTCTTAGCGCCTGATTTAAGTTGTTCTCCACCCGAATTAGTCAAAATATTTAACGAATTAGCTAATGGTCCTGGTAGTCGAGCAAACTCCATTTTGGCTGCATCCAATGGATTGATCGCCCCCCCTGCAGACATGGCTGCTTGAGTACTTAAAGCCTGCCCTCCCACATTAGCTGCCGATCCAATTTGCATTAGATAATCATGTAAATTTTTTATACTGGCTAATGTTCCCATAATTGGTGCTTGGCGATCAGTCATACTTCGAACTTGTTGATTATAGGGTTCAAAATAAGCTTCGGTTAATTTGACTGGATCAATACCAATATCTGCTTGGCGTGCAACGGAAATCAGCTTGTCAGTTGCACCAGTTGCCGCAGTCACTGTTCCGCCTATAGGTGTTTTAGCTAATGCATCAGCTGCAGCGTTGGCAATCTTGGTTAAAGAGGTATGTTTCTCAACCGTTTCTAATAGTAATTTCAACGGTGAATCAGGACGGGAAAGCAAATCTAAATTATCTATTAATTGAGGGGTACTCGTAGGTACTTGAAATTTTACGTTGGTAATAATATCTGCCCAAACTTTTTGATAATCAGCTAGATATAACCGTTTGAAATCGCTATACAAGCGCTCAATCTCCATAGGATTATTATCGGCAGCTGTCCCTAATACCCAATTTTGCTGATTAGCATCTTTTACATAACTTAATCCTTTCTTCAAAAACCAGTCTGTATATCCATAGCTAGTAAACAAACCAGGTACGATAATGCTCTCTAACCCTTTACCATTTGCAGCCATATAAACATGATTACCATTAGGTAATAATTGGGCCGCAATTGAAAGATCACGATCATGCTCTATCAATGCATCATTTTTAAAACGACTGTACACCTGATTTACTAGCGGCACTTGAGTGAGTTTATTACGCACTGCAACAATAAAATTACTATCTAATTCAATCTTATCTAGCTGTAATGCAAGCAAAGAATCCAAATGGCGAGTTAATTGTGCCAATGTTTCTGGCTCAGTCGCAAACATACGCTCCCAATCCAGCCTAACCCAAGATTGAATTACTTTAGAGTCTATACGGCTCGGTTCACCCAGCATCAAATAAACCCGAAATAATTGTAATAACACATCCGTATTATTACCTTCTTCATGTTGCATCCGTTCTTTAAGTCGATAAACAACTGCGGTCAACAAACCTTCACGCAATAAACGCTCATAAGCGATATTAGCTCCTGCAGTTATTTTATCGCCTTGATATAAACCTAACCCAGAGCGCCAACTACTTTGTTCATAAATATCATTAACACTGGCCAAACTATTAAGTTTTGGCAACAAATTCAGAAAGTTACTTCGAGAGTCGGTAGCTGGTGGAGGCGTTACCCGATACTCCTGGATTTGCTTTTCAACATCAGCCAACAAGATTTTATTGCTAGTAAAACTGACCATCCAGCCCAACATCGCTAACAGTAAAACACCCGATGTACAGGCATAAACAAACAGACGCATCGTGCGATAACGACGCTCAACAATAGGATCAGAACTTACTAAATCTGACTCTTGAAATACAACTTGTTTTAGTAACTTACCTAAAAAGTAAGTTTTTCCACGACCACTTAATAATGATGTGACCTGACGATCAAGCTTAAAACTAGAAGCTAAAGCTGTCATCACACGATCAATTGGCGTACCTTCTTGAGTCCCACTAGTAAAATATACACCACGCAATAGCAATGGCTCTTCATACCGATTAACAGAGAAAACTGCAGAGAGAAACTGGGTAATAATCGGTTTCAAAAGCCGCATTTGTTGTGGAAAATCAAACACAGTTAAACGGCGTTGAATATCTTGCTCATCTTGCATACGTTTGAATCGAAGCTGTAACAGGCGCTCAATCAAATCATCATAACCTTTGGCAAATTGTTCAATATTGGCTGTCATCATTTCACTATTAGTGGCGAGAGGTAACGTCTCGCCCCAAACTTGTTGACGCTCTTCATCTGTCAAACTAGCAAAAAAATCACTAAAACCAGCCACTAAATCAGTTTTGGTTAGCAATAAATACACAGGTAATTGCACACCAAGCTGACTGTTAAGTTCCATAATCCGCTGACGAATCGTATTCGCATGTAGGCGCAATTCCTCTTCAGTTTGACGTAGCAAATCTGTCAAGCTGATGGCAACGAACACGCCATTGAGCGGTCTACGTGGGCGATATTTTTTTAGTAATTGCAAAAAACTATGCCAAGCTGAAGCATCTGCCGATTGAAAACTGTCCTGGGTGGTGTAACGTCCGGCGGTATCTAAAAGAACAGCTTCATCAGCGAACCACCAATCACAATCCCGTGTGCCACTTACACCTTTAACCGAGTGCTTGCCTAATCGTTCTGCCAAAGGAAAGTGCAATCCTGAGTTAATCAATGCTGTAGTTTTACCTGCACCAGGGGCACCGATAATCGCATACCAAGGTAAATCATAAAGATATTGACGATTGCTAGCTTTAGCTGAGGTATTTTTCAGCAACGCCATAGCCTCTTCAAAGCCTTTCTGTAACACCTGATGCTCATCAGAGACTAAAGTTTGATTTGCAGACGAAGTTAAATCAGCAACTAACTGATTTTCACGTTTACGCGCAAGGATTAAAACTATTAGTTGATAACAACTCCATAAACCAATAATAATGCCAATGGTTAACCAACGACTAAATTCAGATTCCAACCAAACATTACCAGCAACACTAATTAGTGGCGCGATAAACCAAATTAATAAAGCGAGTAAAACAATTGCAATTGTTTCCAGCACCCATTTCATTTTGAAAAAACTTATTACTCGTTCCATTGCACTACTCACTTAACCAAAATATCCACTCGTCTATTCATCGCACGATGCTCTGGTGTATCGTTAGGCATCAATGGTTCACTGTCAGCACGGCCTTCACTTCGAGCAGTTCCTTTTAATTGGGCTGTTGTACTTAAAATGGATAACACATTGTTGGCACGCGCAGCGGATAAATGCCAATTGGAAGGAAATTTTGCAGAAACAATAGGTTTATCATCAGTATGACCAGTAACTAATATCGAATCTTGGTCATTTTCCAATTCTTTTGCTATTTTATGCAGCATTGCAACAAACTCTGGTTTAACTTGATCGCTTCCAGAATTAAAAGAATTTCGAACTCTCAGAATACTATCATCAACGACTTCAACCATATTATTGCTTATTTCTTCCCTCAATAGCGGTTTAAATCGGTCTAATCTGCCTTTGATTATTTTAGCGGGTGGTTGACTAGCAACAGCTAATTGAACAGGCTCTTTAGCTAACTGTACTAATTCTCGATAAACAGGATCGGAAGTTGCATTGAGTAACCAATAAAACCCTATGTAACATATCAACAATAAACTCGATACAATACTAGCTAATATCCATAAAGGAATCTGCGAACTAAGGGTATTTTTTGCAATATTTAAACCCTGCCAACGAACTGATAATTCATTTGGATTATCACCTTTCACA
>JBEGMT010000246.1:0-3512 GCA_041182925.1 Pseudomonadota bacterium
ACTGAAAGGGGATTAGAAAAGAAAATAAAAGATAAACTAAAGTTTTTAAGAAATTTAAAAAAATAAACCTGGCATTATAGAAATACCAGGTTTAAATCATTATTTATTCTACGATAGCAGATTCAGCTCTATCAACTAACTCAACATAAGCCATTGGCGCATCGTCGCCAGCTCTAAAACCACATTTTATAATGCGTAAATAGCCGCCATTTCTAGCTTGATAACGTGGACCTAACTCGTTAAATAATTTTGTAACAACATCACGATCGCGTAGCTTTGAAAAGGCTTGACGACGTTTAGCAACTGAATCCACTTTTGAAAGTGTAATCAAGGGCTCAGCAATCATACGAAGCTCTTTTGCTTTTGGAAGTGTTGTTTTAATCAATTCATGTTTAAACAAAGAAACTGTCATATTGCTAAACAAAGCTTTTCTATGACTGCTATTTTTATTTAATTGTCTACCAGATTTACGGTGTCTCATTTCTAAAATGCCTTAATTTCAAATACCAACTTGCGACTGATCGACCAAATTCTCAGGTGGCCAATTTTCTAGTCTCATACCTAAAGATAAACCTTTGATTGCTAATATATCTTTTATTTCGGTAAGAGATTTTTTACCTAAATTTGGAGTACGTAATAACTCGACTTCGGTACGTTGAATCAAATCACCAATATAGAAAATATTTTCAGCTTTCAGGCAGTTTGCAGATCGCACAGTCAATTCAAGGTCATCAACTGGTCTTAATAGAACAGGATCGAAAGATTGTTCTTCAATTACAACTTCTTCCAATACTTGATCTTTAACTTTCTCGAAGTCAACAAACACTGAAAGCTGATCATGAAGAATAGATGCGGCATGTTTAATTGCCTCTTCTGGATCTATTGTACCGTTTGTTTCTAACTCGATAATTAATTTATCTAAATTAGTTCTTTGCTCAACACGTGTACTCTCAACGTGATAAGCAACCTTAACAATTGGACTATAAGCAGCGTCAACCATAAGAACACCAACAGGTGTATCTTCATGAAATTCCTTTCTTACGCTTGAAGGAACATAACCTCTGCCCCGCTCAATACGTATTCTCATGTTAAGGGTACAATCTTGTGTTATGTTTGCAATAACTAAATCAGGATTAATAATTTCAACATTATGTGTAGTTTCGATATCACGAGCAGTTACTACACCAACACCAGATTTAGATAAGGTTAATGTAATATCATCCTTTGAGTGCAAAACAACTGCTAATTTCTTTAGATTAAGAATAATATCAATAACATCTTCTTGAACACCATCTATACTAGTAAATTCATGAAGAACACCATCAATAGCAATTTCAGTTACTGCACAACCAGGAATGGATGAAAGCATTACTCGACGCAATGCATTACCTAAAGAATGGCCAAAACCTCTTTCTAAAGGCTCAATCACAATTCTCGAATGGTTAGCCGTTTCATTAACAACCTCAACGAGACGAGGCTTTAAAAGGCCAACAATAGAACTCTGCATAATTTAAATCCTAAATAGATTACTTTGAGTAAAGCTCAACAACAAGCTGTTCATTTATTTCAGCACCCAATTCAATTCGATCAGGAACAGATTTAAAAACTCCACTCATATCTTTTGGATTAACTTCAACCCAATTAGGAAAACCATATTGTTCAGCTATCATCAACGAATCTTTGATTCGTTGCTGAGATTTTGATTTCTCACGGATTTTGATCAAATCGCCAGCAGTAACTTGATAAGAAGGAATGTTGATTAATTGATCATTTACCACTATAGATTTATGAGAAACTAACTGCCTAGCTTCAGCCCTAGTAGAAGCATAGCCCATTCTATAAACAACATTATCAAGACGTGATTCTAAAAAATTCAACAGGTTTTGACCTGTCGCACCTTTTTGTAGATCAGCTGCTTTGTAATAATTTCTGAATTGTTTCTCAAGAACACCATAAATACGACGTAAACGTTGTTTTGCACGCAACTGCAAAGCGTAATCAGAATTTCTAGTACGTTTAGCACCATGCTGACCTGGTCTCTGATCTAACTTACATTTACCTTCAAGTGATTTACCTCTACTTTTTAGAAATAAATCAGTTCCTTCCCTTCTACTTAGCTTACAGGAAGGCCCAAGATATCTTGCCATTTGTTTACTCCAATTTCCTAAACTCTACGTTTTTTAGGTGGGCGGCATCCATTATGAGGAATGGGTGTTACATCCACAATATTTGAAATTTTAAAGCCCATGCTATTCAAAGAACGCACTGCAGATTCACGACCTGGACCTGGACCCTTAATCATGACATCTAAATTTTTAACACCATATTCTTGCGCAACAGCTCCTGCTTTTTCAGCTGCAACCTGAGCAGCAAAAGGAGTACTTTTTCTTGATCCACGAAAACCTGAACCACCAGATGTAGCCCATGACAAGGCGTTACCTTTTCTGTCTGTTATTGTAACTATGGTGTTATTAAAAGAAGCATGAACATGAACAATGCCATCGGACACTTCTTTTTTGATCCGTTTCTTTACTCTGTTTTGAGTAGCCATCACTTACCTTATTATTTCAATATTATTTAGTAACAGGCTTTCTAGGGCCTTTTCTAGTACGAGCATTTGTTCTAGTCCTTTGACCTCTTAGAGGTAAACCTCTTCGATGCCTTATGCCACGAAAGCAACCTAGATCCATCAATCTCTTAATATTCATAGAGACTTCTCTTCTAAGATCACCTTCTACGGTCATACCAGATACAACCTTACGAATTGATTCGACTTGCTCTTCCGAAAGGTCTCTAATCTTAACAGTTGGTAAAAAACCGACTTCATTGCATATATTAATTGCTGTTTTTCTACCAACACCATAGATGGCAGTTAAAGCAATAGCAGCATGCTTATGATCAGGTACGTTAATACCGGCAATACGTGCCATTCAGATACTCCTAGATCGTACTATAAATATAAAGTAAAGCAGGGCATCATATCAGTGCCCGCCCAAAAATGCAAAAAATTAACCTTGACGTTGTTTATGTCTACCATCTTTGCAAATGACTCTTACAACACCATTTCTTTTGATGATTTTGCAACTTTTACAAATCGGCTTAATTGAGGCTCTTACTTTCATGATAAATCCACTACTAAATTAAATTATTTTTTCAAGTTTGCTTTTTTCATCAAACCTTCATATTGCTGCGACATCAAATGTGTTTGCATTTGAGAGATAAAATCCATAACCACAACCACTATGATTAAAAGAGATGTCCCGCCAAAAGAAAAAGGAACATTCCAATAAACAATCAAAAACTCAGGCAACAAACAAATCAGTGTAATGTAAACAGCACCAATCAATGTCAATCGAGTCATTACCTTATCGATATACATTGTGGTCTGTTGACCAGGCCGAATACCAGGGAGAAATGCACCAGATTTTTTTAAGTTTTCTGCCGTCTCTTTTGAATTGAAAACCAACGCAGTGTAAAAGAAACAGAAAAATATAATGGCTAACGCATAAAAC
>JBEGMT010000247.1:0-4287 GCA_041182925.1 Pseudomonadota bacterium
GAATAATCGCCCCCACCGCATCCAAGGCTTGAAACCATTGCGATTTTTGCACTGACATATCGAATTTAGCGGCGCTGATGAGCAAAATTGTATCAGCAGGGAGTTTTTGGCAATAGGTAATCAGGGTTTTGCTGCCGTCTAATCCGGCTTTGCCAGAAGGCAGACGCAAATCAATCAGTTTTTTATCGGCAAAAATCGATAAAGAATCGGCTTCGGTGCTTAATTGCGGCCATTCGTTACCGGTATCAATCGTAATCACTTCACGAATGCTATACCCAGCTTGTTTGACCGCTAAGCGAATTTCATCTGCCGCCTCGCCGGTTTGGAGTGGTTCGTCACCAGTGACTACATAAACCGGCAACAGTGACTTTTTCAGCGCGGCCGCCAGTTGCTCAACTTTAAGCCGCATGATTATTTTTTAATTTTATCAACCGCAGCATTCGCCCGCGCCATTAACATCCGCGCCGCTTGTTTATACATTTCTTTACGGATGATTTCCTCTTCATTGGTTCGGGCCAAAACAGCAGATTGGTCATTGAAATATTCACGAGCAATTTCAATGGTTTGCTCTTCCATCAATTCATTTTCCTGATTGTCATAAAATTGAAAGCGCAAATAATAATTAAGCTCCGATTCACTGGATTTACCCGTTGAACCAATCGACAAAATCCGCGTTCTCATGTCTTCTTTTAGCACTTTCACCACTAAACCGGCTTCATTCGGTGAAGTAGCGATTTTGCCTTTGGCCGATTTGAGCATCCCTTGAATTTCGGTCTGCAACATACTGCTGGCACTAAACAGATAAATGTTTTTTAGCGATTCCGGCATATCGACCGAACCACGCAGATGATAGCCACAAGCGCTTAACAGCAGGCATATCACCAACAAAACACAAACGCGGATTTGTCTCATCATGACTCTCAATTAAACAACGATATTAACCAACTTTTGTGGCACGACAATCAGCTTTTTAACCGGATTACCATCGATATAGCGTTGCACGTTTTCGTCTGCTAATACCAAAGCTTCAATTTCGGCTTTAGAAGCCGTCGCAGCCACCGAAAATTTACCGCGCAACTTACCGTTAACCTGTACCACCATTTCAATCGCCTCTTGTACCAACGCCGATTCATCAACCACCGGCCAAGCGGCAGTGACGATGTCATCGTTGTGACCCAGTTCATTCCATAACTGCTGGCAAGCATGAGGAATAATCGGTGACAACATTAGAACAATGCTCTCCAAGGCCTCTCGACGCACTGCGCGGCCATTGGCTGAATCATCCTCAAATTTGTTCAAGGCATTAATCAGCTCCATATTGGCAGCGATAGCAGTATTAAAGGTATGACGGCGAGCCATGTCATCAGTGACTTTTTGCAATGCCTGATGCAATTGACGACGCAACGCTTTTTGACCGTCGGATAATGCGGCAACGTCCAAGACTTGTTCTGGCAACCCAGCTTCAACATGCAAAAACACCTGACGCCACAAGCGTTTCAAGAACCGCGAAGCCCCTTCTACACCGGCATCATTCCATTCCAATGATTGCTCGGGTGGCGAGGTAAACATGGTGTACAAACGCACCGTGTCAGCGCCGTATTTATCAATCAACACTTGTGGATCAACGCCATTGTTTTTCGACTTCGACATTTTTTCCACCGCACCGACTGTCACCGGCGAACCATCGGCTAATGATTTAGCGGCAATGATTTTGCCTTTGGCATCGCGCTCGACATCGATTTGGGTCAGGTTGAAATATTTTTTATGGCCGTTGTCTTCGGTTTGGTAGAAGGTTTCTGCGACCACCATGCCTTGAGTCAGCAGGTTTTTGAACGGCTCATCACAAGCCACCAAGCCTTCATCACGCATTAATTTGGTGAAGAAACGTGCATACAATAAATGCAAAATCGCGTGCTCAATCCCGCCGATGTAATGATCGACAGGCAACCAATAACTGGCGCGTTGATCCAACATTGAAGTTGATGCGTCGTTGCTGGCATAACGAGCGAAATACCAAGACGATTCCATAAAGGTATCAAAGGTATCGGTTTCGCGACGCGCCGCTTTACCGCAACTTGGGCAATCAGCATGAGGAAACGTAGGATGGGCAGCCAATGGCGATTGTGACCCGTCTAAGACCACATCGCGTGGCAAAGTCACTGGCAATTGATTATCTGGCACAGGCACCGTGCCGCAATCGTCACAATAAATTACCGGAATCGGTGCGCCCCAATAACGCTGACGCGATACCCCCCAATCGCGCAAACGGAAATTGGTTTTGCGTTCGCCTTTGCCTTGTTCAGATAAGGTTTTCGCAATTGCATCAAACGCTTGGCTAAAGTTTAAACCATCAAACTGCGCGGAATTTTTCAGCACACCTTTGTCGGTAAAGGCTTTTTCAGCAATCTCATCATTAGCGCCATCAACAGCGGCAATCACGGCTTTAATCGCAATGCCGTATTTTTTAGCAAATTCATAATCGCGCTGATCATGCGCGGGCACCGACATCACCGCCCCTGTGCCGTAATTCATCAACACAAAGTTAGCAATCCAAACCGGCACTAATTCGCCTGTCAACGGATGCACGGCTTGATAACCGGAATCGATACCGCGTTTTTCCATGGTTTCCATCGCCGCTTCGGAAGTTTCCATCAGCTTGCAGGATTCGATAAATGCAGCAATATCAGCATTGGTTTCAGCGGCTTTTAAAGCCACCGGATGTTCAGCAGCAACTGCAACATAGGTCACCCCCATCACGGTATCAGGACGCGTGGTGTAAATACGCACCGGCGCATCAAAACCCGCCACCGCAAAATCCATTTCCACACCTTCCGAGCGACCAATCCAGTTCGCTTGCATAGTGCGAACCTGCTCAGGCCAGCCTGGCAAAGTGTCTAATGACGTTAATAACTCATCGGCATAAGCGGTGATTTTTAAGAACCACTGCGAAATTTCTTTTTTCTCAACTTGGCTATCACAGCGCCAGCAGCAACCATCAATCACCTGTTCATTGGCTAGTACGGTTTGGTCATGTGGACACCAGTTAACCGGTGCGGTTTTTTTGTAAACCAAGCCTTTTTCTAGCAAACGTAAGAAAAACCATTGTTCCCAACGGTAATAATCAGGATCACAAGTCGCCAGTTCGCGGCTCCAGTCGTAACCAAAACCCAAGCGTTTCAACTGCTCGCGCATGTAATCGATATTGGAATAAGTCCAATCGGCAGGATGTACACCATTTTGCATCGCCGCATTTTCAGCCGGTAAACCAAACGCATCCCAACCCATGGGTTGCAAGACGTGTTTGCCTTGCATCCGTTGGAAACGGCTAATCACATCACCAATCGTGTAATTACGAACATGGCCCATGTGCAACTTGCCACTGGGATAAGGAAACATCGATAAACAGTAGTATTTAGGCTTGCCAGTATTCTCGACCGCACGGAAAACGCCCGAGGTTTCCCAATTTGCCTGAATTTTTTGCTCTATCGTCTGCGGGTTGTATAGCTCTTCCATCCTGCTCGTCTTTTATCGTAAAAAGGCGCTAGAATACCTTAGAGGCGCTTAAATCTAAAGCGTGAATTGACACGGAGAAACCATGAGCAAAAACAAATCCACCGAAGCCTACGACGACATCATCGGCTTTCTTTACGAGGCAATGGACGATACCTTGCATAACATTGGCGATGCGCTCGAACAAGCCAAACGCAAAACCCACGAACTCGGCAACATTACCCAAGAAGAAATTCATAAAGTCGCCGAGTTTGTGATGCGTGACGTTGAACACGCCGCCCAAAGCCCGAGCTTGGCAGAAGAAAACAACTCATTATCCGAATGGCTGAAATTTGACATCGATCTACTGGAAAATTTCGCCCTTGACGCCTTTATGGACGTTGCCGATAAAACCCGTATCAAATTAGCGGCTTTAGAACTCGACGCCAAACAATATCACCCTTATAAAAGCGGCGAAATCACCGGCCCTGGCACGTTGGCTTGCGACAATTGCGGTAAACACATCGCCTTTAAATCCAGCAGCCAGATTCCGGTTTGCCCCGATTGCCAAGGCCAAAGCTTTACACGTTTTTGATATTGCAAGTATTAACCTTATAATGCGGGCTTTTTATTTTCTAAGTTTTCGAGGGCGATTATGCGCAGGGTGATTTTTAATCAGAAAGGCGGCGTAGGTAAATCCACCATAACCTGTAATTTGGCGGCGATCAGCGCGGTTGAAGGCAAAAAAACCTTGGTGATTGACCTCGACGTCCAAGGCAACTCCACCCAGTATTTGCT
>JBEGMT010000248.1:0-3555 GCA_041182925.1 Pseudomonadota bacterium
ATGCAAACAAGAGCTTAAAGACTATCAGCAATATTTACAGTCTTTAGATCGTTTGAAAGAGTCGTTGCGTAATAGCTATTCGCATTTGCCAGAAGCGGTGGCGTTCACCATACATCATCACGCCAAACAGCTGTTACATAAAATGTGGGAAGCTGAAGAAGGCCATGAAAAAATGAAAGTGGAAATGCAGTTGTTGCAATTTATGGCTGCCGTACATGAAGACAGTCGGGCAGCCTTGCAGGGAGAAACTAATGATGGTTTACCGCAAAATGCCTTGGCATTTATTGATGCGGATTCGGTGGTTAAATAGGCTGAAAATAGGCTTCAATATCTTTAACAAGCCTTTTATTGAGCGCAAACATCACGACATGATCGCCTTCAGCAAATACGGTGTCGTGATGGACTGGAATGACTTCTTTCTCGCGAATCAAAGCGCCTAAAATCACCCCGTCTGGCAGATTGACTTGATCAACGCGTAAACCAACCACGGTATTGGTATTTTTGCCACGGTGAGCAATCGCCTCAATTGCTTCAGCACTTCCGCCACACACCGAGCTAACACCAACCACATCACCCTTTCGGACATGCTTAAGAATACTGCCTAAAGTTTCCAATTTAGGTTGAATCGCCAAATCAATATCGGTGCTATCAACCAGTTTTAGATATGAATTGTTATTGACCAAACAAATGACCTTTTTGGCGCCGAGTTTTTTCGCCAATGCTGCTGAAATCAGATTAATCCCGTCATTATTGGTCACTGCACAGAATAGGTCAGTGTTTTCGATCATTTCTTCTTGTAATAATGATTCATCGGTGCAATCACCATTTAGAATCAATGTCTTGCGTAAATCGTTGGCAATTTCTTTAGCTCGCGACAAATCGCTTTCAATCAATTTGACTTGATGGTCTTTTTCCAAAGCAATTGCTAGTCGCTTACCGACATGACCGCCACCAGCGAGCATAATTGAGCGGATTGGTGATTCCAGTTTGTGTAAATCCAGCAAGGTTTTCATCACCTTGTCATGTGGACAAACGAAAAATACTTCATCACCGGTTTCGATTTTTGATTCGCCATTGACGGCAATCGCTTTACCATCTCTAAAAATCGCCGCGATACGAATCATGCCATCGGCTAATTTTTCTTTAACGATGTGGATTTTTTTGCCGGTTAAAAAGCCACTAGACACCACGCGGATTGAGAATAAACGGATTAAACCATCGGCAAATTCGGAAACATGCAGTGCGCCAGGATATTTGATCAGGTTGTGAATTGACTCAGTCACCACTTGCTCAGGGCTGATGACAATATCAATCCCGCCGGGTTGGAAAAGTTGCGGATGATTAAGAAAATCAATGGCACGCACTCGGGCAATGGTTTTCGGTTTGCTATATAAAGTGTTGATGACTTGGCAAGCCAGCATATTGGTTTCGTCACGGTCAGTGACCGCAATTACCATATCAGCATCTTCAATACCGGCTTGCTGTAAAATGCTTGGATGGGCGGCATTGCCTTCAACGGTGGCGATGTCTAAACGGGCTTTTAAAGCTGTAAGAAGTCGTGGTTGTTTGTCAATTACCACGATGTCGTTTTCTTCACTGGCCAAAGCGCCGGCAACTGAAGAACCGGTAATACCGGCACCAAGAATCACTATTTTCATAAAACTTTGGAGAGGTGATGGCCCTAAATTGACCGCTGTTTACTTAAGTGTAAAGCCGGCGGATTATACGCTGATGCCAAGCCTTGTCTATGTTAAAGCCATGTTCAATCATAATCTGATTAGTTGCTAAGGCTTGTTTTCTGGTCATGACAGCTCCATAACGTTTATAATCACAGGCTTTGTATTCACTTTTACACTGGAAATATCATGCTGGGTAAGCTGGTTAAATTAGTTATTGGCAGCCGTAATGACAGGCTGATCAAGAAAAAACGCAGGCTGGTTAAAAAGGTTAATCTGCTGGCTACTGATTATGAAAAACTGTCAGATGAGGCGCTAAAAGCTAAAACCCAAGAGTTTCGTGACCGTCTTGCTCAGGGTGAAACACTTGACCATTTGCTACCAGAAGCTTTTGCCGCGGTGCGCGAAGCCTCGACTCGCGTGTTTGGTATGCGTCATTTCGATGTGCAGCTGATTGGCGGTATGGTGCTGCATGACGGCAAAATTGCTGAAATGAAAACCGGTGAGGGTAAAACCCTGATGGCGACTTTGGCTGCTTACTTAAACGCCTTATCGGGTCGCGGTGTGCATGTGGTGACCGTTAACGATTACTTAGCGCGTCGTGATGCAGAAACGATGGGTAAGTTGTATCGGTTTTTAGGTTTAACTACTGGCGTTATCGTTAGCGATTTAACTCAGGAAGAGCGTAAAGTCGCTTATGCTGCTGATATTACCTATGGCACCAATAACGAGTTTGGCTTCGATTATCTGCGCGATAACATGGCATTTAGCTTGGAGCAAAAAGTCCAACGTGATTTAAATTTCGCGATTGTTGACGAAGTTGACTCTATCTTGATTGACGAAGCCAGAACCCCGCTAATCATTTCTGGTCAGGCCGAAGGTAATACCGATATTTACCTGAAAACCAATCAAATCATTCCGCATTTAACCAAGCAAGAAAAATCTGAAGATCCTGAATTACAGGACCAAATGCCTGGTGACTATGCGGTTGACGAAAAAGCTCGTCAGATTCATTTAACTGAAGCGGGTTATGAGCGAGTTGAGCAATTGTTGGCGGAACAAGGCCTGATGGTCGAAGGTTCCGGTTTATACGACGCCGCTAATATTCGTTTGATGCATTACTTAAATGCTTCGCTACGCGCACATGCGTTATTCCAAAAAGATGTTGATTATGTGGTGGCTAACGATCAGGTCATTATTGTTGATGAATTTACTGGTCGTATGATGACAGGCCGTCGTTGGTCAGAAGGTTTGCACCAAGCGGTCGAAGCCAAAGAAAATGTTACCATTCAAAACGAAAACCAAACCCTCGCTTCAATTACTTTCCAAAACTACTTCCGTTTGTATAACAAGCTATCAGGGATGACCGGAACCGCTGATACCGAAGCTTTCGAGTTAAACAAAATCTACGGTTTGGAAGTGGTGGTGATTCCGACCCACAGACCCATGATTCGTAAAGATCTCGGCGATTTGGTCTATTTGTCGGCACGAGAAAAATATCTGGCAGTGATTGAGGATATTAAAGACTGTGTTCAGCGCGGTCAGCCGGTATTGGTGGGTACAACCTCGATTGAAAATTCTGAATTGATTTCATCGTTGTTGAAACAACAAAATATTGTGCATGAAGTGTTAAACGCCAAACAGCACGAACGCGAAGCACACATCATTGAAAATGCCGGTATGCCAGGTGCTGTGACTATCGCTACTAATATGGCCGGTCGGGGTACTGATATCGTTTTAGGTGGCAATTTAAGTGCCGCATTAGCTGCATTAGGCGAAGATGCTTCTGAAGCTGACAAAGACAAGGTTCGCGGTGCTTGGTTAGATCGTCACGAACGCGTGATTGCTAGTGGCGGTTTGCATGTGATTGGTTCAGAAC
>JBEGMT010000249.1:0-6552 GCA_041182925.1 Pseudomonadota bacterium
GCGGAATAGTGATCATTTGACAGAATAAACCTTTATTTGCTGCTTCCAACATCGCCCAAGCCGCTTTTAGTGACAAGCTTTTGGGTGATTGAAATTCAACGGCAATCATTGAGCCTTTTCCACGCGCTTCTTTGAGGAATTCGTATTTGCTACTCATCGCATTAATGGTAGAAATGATGTCCTCACCGACTTTGGCGCTATTTTCGACCAGTTTTTCTTCGTGAATCACCTGCAAACTGGCTAAACCCGCAGCCATTGCCATATTATTTTTTGAGAATGTCGAGCCATGGACTACCGCTCTATCCATGCGATTAAATACGGTATCCATGATTTTAGCGGTTATTGCCACGCCGCCTACTGGCACAAAACCACCGGATAAAGCTTTCGCCATTAAAATCATGTCGGGCTTAACCCCCCAGTGATCAATCGCCCAGAATTTACCGGTACGGCCGATCCCGGTTTGAATTTCGTCAGCCACAAACAAAGTGCCATATTTCTTACATAAACGCTCAACTTCAGGAAGATAGTTGTCGTCTGGGATGTTGACGCCTTTGCCTTGAATCGGCTCAACGATAAATGCTGCGACGTCTTTGGTGCTGAGGGCTTGTTCTAGCGCTTCAAGATTGTTGAATGGTACAGATGAGCAATTTGGTAATAATGGCCCGAAACCTTCCCGGAAAATTTCTTCCCCGTTTAAGGATAACGCGCCTATGGTTAAGCCGTGATAACCGTGTTCGCAGTAGACAATCCTTGGACGTTTAGTCGTGTAGCGGGCAAACTTAATTGCCGCTTCTACTGCTTCGGTGCCGGAATTGCAGAAAAACATTTTCTCCAGATTATCGGGTGTGGTGGAGAGAATTTCTTTGGCTAATAAGCCGCTTAGCAAGGACACGTCCATTTGCACTAGATTGGGTAATTCTAGGGTCAAGGTTTCTTTGAGGGCATTAATCACGGTTGGGTGATTACGGCCAATCGCAAACACGCCAAAACCGCTCAACAAATCAAGATATTCATTGTTATCTTGATCGTAAAGGTATTGGCCGATGGCTCTTTTGTAATTTCTGTCATAACCGATGGTACGTAATACCCGAACCATCTGGTTGTTGAGATATTGCTCGTGTAAATCGAATTTTTCGTCGAAATGCTCAGTAAAAAGATCGGCAATGCTAAAAGACATTTAATACCTCGAGTTATTTGGTTATTGATCGCTTTTGATGGGGGGCAAAAACGTCAAAAATTAACGAAAGCGTTTAGTTGCAGTGCAACGGTTTTTAGGGTTTTTTGGGCGGCATTAAAATGCAGTCCGAGTTTAATCAAGCTGGGAATTTCCCAAGGATGGCTGATTAGGTATTTCAGTAATCGGGCCAATACCACTTGGCCGTTATTATTGAGCGAATGAGATATTGCATTCGGTAAATTCATCGAAGCAGGATCAGCAATTGCACGAATTGCCACAAAGCCTAAGCTATTGGATTGTGCCAATTCTGCAATGGCACCGCTTTCCATATCTAAGGCGACTGCGCCAGTTTGTTGGAAAATTTGCTGTTTTGCTTGACTAGTGGACACTAAGTCTTTGCTGGCAGCAATATTTGCCGAGCTTAAGGTCAGATTTGGGCTGAGTAGATTATGCAAATGCTTAAGCCAATCTGAGTCTGAATTGAAATGCTGATTGTCTGATTTTATGCCTGAGGCTAAAACTAAATGGCCTGGTTTTAATTCAGGTGACAAGGCAGCAGCACAGCCCCAACTGATTAAATGTGTTGCACCTTGGTTAATCAGGTTTTGAGTTGCACTTTCAGCGTTGATAGGACCTGCACCAGCAAAGCACAATAAAATGTTTTCGCTGATGGCAACGCAATCACCCTGAGCCGGTTTTGCGCGGGTCAGGGTGCTTACTTCTTCTGATAGGGCGACGACAATGCCTATAATCACTGTTTTGCCAATTCGTTACGGTATCTGGCAAGTGCCCATAGCGGGAAGAACTTGTCATAGCCGTGATATTTCAAATAAAACACGCGTGGAAAACCTGGTGCGGTAAAGCATGGATCGTTCCAAACGCCGTCAGCTTGTTGCTGTTTTAGTAAGAATCCGATACCGGCTTCGACTTCTGGACTGTTGACTTCACCAGCCGCGATTAAGCCTAAAATCGCCCACGCTGTTTGGAATGCGGTGCTGTATTCATAGCGACCTCGGTAGGCTTGATCATCGTGATAGCTTAAGTTGTCTTCACCCCAGCCGCCGTCTGCGCGTTGTACGCTTTTTAGCCAAATTGCGGCTTTGACATACATCGGATCGGTTTTGGGTAAGTCAGTTTGTTCCAGACCCAGTAAAGCAGACCATGTGCCATAAATATAGTTTGTACCCCAGCGACCGAACCAAGAGCCATCGGCTTCTTGTTCGCTACGAATGTATTCAATGGTTCGTGCTAAAGCTGGTCGGTATTCGTCGTGATCTTTCGCAACTCGCGCCATTAACATTGCGCAACGGGCACTGACATCAACGGTTGGTGGATCAAGTAATGCGCCATGATCAGCGAATGGGATTTCGTTTAAATAGTAGTAGGTGTTATCAACGTCAAATGCGCCAAAACCACCGTTTTTCGATTGCATCCCAACAATCCAGCGAGTTGCTCTATGAATTGATTCATCAAAGTTTTCTTGACCGGATTCTGCCATTGAAAAGCCGACCACAGCAGTATCATCAACATCAGGATAATGAGGGTTGGCAAATTGGAATGCCCAGCCGCCGCCAGCTAAATCGGGTTTAGACACTCGCCAGTCGCCTGGCTCATCTGATAGTTGCACGCTTTTTAACCAGTCATAAGCGCGGGTTAGGCTATCGGCTGTGCTTTGTTTATCCGCTTCAAGTAATGCCAAGCTCGCTAACCCTGTATCCCAAACCGGCGATAAGCAAGGTTGGCAGTAAGCATGGTCTTCTTTAATAACCAATAATTTATCAATCGCTTTGCGAGCAATCATTACATTCGGATGATCATCAGGCATGCCGAGTAACAGCATAGCTTCATAGGCGTTAACCATCGCAGGGAAAATCGCGCCTAAACCATCTTCACCATTCAAACGCTCAGTAAACCAGTCCAAAGCTTTTTGAATTGCACGTTTGTGCATAGTTTCTGGGATTAATGGGCGGGTGACTCTACCTAGTTTGTCGAGAGCTAGAAAACATTTGTTTAAGAAAGTGCGTTCAGGGAAATAATGTTGCTCTTCGTCAGGGTGAGTAATGAATAATTCCAATACACTGATTTTATGTGGGTTTTTGGCCTTGGCTTGTAGTGTGCAAAGAATGAATAATGGCACCATCACTGTGCGGGACCAATAAGATACTTTATCCAAATGGAAAGGAAACCATTTTGGGAGTAGCATGATTTCAACCGGAATATACGGAACCCCGCGCCAAGGTAATTGTTCAAATATCGCTAAAGCAATCCGCGTAAAGACATTGGCTTTTGCTGCGCCGCCTTGACTAAGAATCCATTCGCGTAATTTGCTCATGTGTGGCGCATCAATCGAATCACCAGCCATTTTCAGCGCATAGTAGGACTTTACGCTACAGCTGATTTCACCTGGGCCACCAGTAAATAGAGGATAGCTGCCATCGCTTGATTGGCGGCTACGAATATAAACAGCTAGTTTTTCTTGTAGCTCAACATTAATATCATCCAGATAATGCATCATCATGATGTATTCAGCTGGAATGGTGCAATCGGCTTCTAATTCAAATACCCAATAACCATCAGGATGTTGCAAGCTTAATAACTTTTCTTGCGCTTTCTCGATGGCTCTATTCAGTTGGTTAAAATTAATCGTGTCGGTAATTGTGCTGTTCGACATAGTTTGATCGCTAGTTTCTAAATTGGACTCAGTAAACATGATGTTTTCTTATTTCCCAGAAGTGATTGCAGGGGAATATTGCCAATCTGGCGTTTTTAAATGACGGCTAGTTAGGTTGAACAAAAGTGAAAGCAATAAATTGCTACGTACCGTTAATTGGGTGGCGATAATCGTTGCTTTAACGCTACTACGATCAATTTTGACTTGGCTAGAGTCGTTAAAGTTCAGGTTATCTTTGATTTTCTTCAAAGTTAAGACCGCCATGCCTAATGCCCATAAACAAAAGTTACGAATGCCGGTTTCGTGACGAGGTAATAGTTGGGTGTAGGTTAAAGCATTTTGTAGGTGGCTGTGAGCGATGCTGATCAGATGGCTTAAACCGAGCCGGAAGCGCTCATCATCAGTTTCTGGAGTTAATTCAGCAAGGTTGAAGCCGGTTTCGGTAAAAATATCTTGAGGTAACCAACAGACGCCACGTTGCGCATCATCCCAAATATCTTTGAGGATATTAGTCATTTGTAAGCCTTGACCAAAAGAAACCGAAAGCTTTAGTAATTCAGTTTCATGTTTGGCGATTTCCGGTGAATAATGACAAAACAGTTTCGCCAACATTTCGCCCACACAACCCGCAACATAGTAGCAATAGTCATCCATGTCTTTCAGGGTTTTTAAGCCAGCATGTAAATCTAAAGCTTGGTAGATCGGCATGCCGTTAGCCATGGTTTCTACGCAATCAGCTAATGCTTGAATTTGAGCGGCTTCTAAAGAATGCGTAATGGCAATGACTCTTGGGGTCAAGCGGATTAGGCAGTGTTCAGCAGGAATCGTTTGCTCGGAAAGTAATGGTGCTAATTGTTCAGAAAAACTTTCACTGCCGTTGCCGGTTTTGACAACATCGATAAATGCACTACAGAAATGTTTTTTTTGTTCAGCACTTAAAGAAACCTCATCTTCAATCGTGTCAACAATTCGGCACAGTAAATACGCATTGGCTACTGCCACATAAAGCGCTTGAGGGAGTTGCGGAATGGTTAAAGCAAATGTACGAGAAACACCTTCTAATAAAGCCGCTTGTAGTGGGTTATCTGCAAGTTCGGCAAGTGATTGAGTGTTTTCTGTTATCGACGGAAGGATGGCCATTTGTTTTGGTAAAAAACTGTTGCAATATTAGTTTAATAATAGACTGTTTGTTGGTGTTTTGCAAAGAGATGTTGCTGTTTGGCAAAAGCTCTTGGTATTTTAAAGAATAACGGCTGGATTTTATCGCAAAACAAGTGTTTAAGCAGGTTTGGGGCAACAATCTTTATGTTTTTAACGCCATGAATTTGAATATTGTAGAAGTCGAGCTTTTGAGCTTGTTGTTTAAATGCTGGAGTGTTGCTGTGAAAAGTAGTATTCTTGCTACATTGTGTAGGTGAGCTTGGTAATCCCTTGATGTTTTAAGGTTTATTTGGTTTGCTTTGAACTTTTGCGGTGTTGTAGTTTAGCAACTAAGCCGCTGAACTTTTAGAATGGTATTTGGAGAGTGAGTCTGTGAGTGTTCCTTTACGTCAGCAAATCGCGGTAGGCAGTTATTTAATTAAACAAAAAATCAAAGGAGTCAAAAAATATCCTTTAGTCTTGATGTTAGAGCCTTTGTTTAAATGTAATTTAGCGTGCGCTGGTTGTGGAAAGATTGATTATCCCGATGATATTCTTGATAAACGCCTTTCGGTTGAAGAGTGTTTGGCTGCTGTTGATGAATGTGGTGCGCCAATGGTCTCGATTCCAGGTGGCGAACCGTTGATTCATAAAGAAATGCCGCAAATTGTTGAAGGTATTATTGCTAGAAAAAAATTCGTTTATCTTTGCACCAATGCTTTGTTATTGAGAAAACGAATCAACGACTACAAACCATCGCCTTATTTAACTTTTTCTGTTCACCTTGATGGTTTGAAAGAGCGTCATGATGCTTCTGTTTGCCAAGAAGGGGTATTTGATATTGCGGTAGAAGCTATCAAAATGGCTATCGATAAAGGTTTTAGAGTTAATGTAAATTGCACCTTGTTTCAAGGTGAAACCCCAGAGGAAGTCGCAGAGTTTTTGGATTATGCGATGGAGTTGGGTATTGAAGGTGTGACGATTGCACCGGGTTTTAGCTATGAACATGCGCCAAGACAAGATGTATTTATTAAAGGTGTCGATGTTAAAAACTTATTCCGTGGCATTTTCAAAATCGGTAAAAATCGCAAATGGCGTTTAAATCACTCTTCTTTGTATTTAGATTATTTAGCTGGTAATCAAAACTACGAATGTACACCTTGGGGTAATCCAACACGTAATGTGTTCGGTTGGCAGAAACCTTGCTATTTATTAGCAGATGAAGGTAATGCCGCCTCTTTCCAAGAATTGTTAGATACAACTCCTTGGGATAAATACGGTAATGTTAACAACCCTAAATGCGTTAACTGTATGGCGCATTGTGGTTATGAAGCAACCGCTGTTGAAGATACGCTGGCTCATCCGATAAAAGCCTTATTATCGACACTGCGCGGCCCAAAAACCGAAGGTGATATGGTTACCCAGAAGTTGCCAGATGTGCAGCCAAAAAGTGCGCTTGAAGAAATTTCAGTTAAAGTTGAGTCTTAAAATTCAATCACTTTGATGTTCTAATTTTTATAAGGTTTTGATAACGACTATGTTAAGAAAAATTTATTTGTATTTT
>JBEGMT010000250.1:0-2678 GCA_041182925.1 Pseudomonadota bacterium
AAATAGATCAACTACTCAAAAAAACCGCCTTGGCTAAAACGACAAAATCGCCGATGTCTACGAGGTTGTCGTAGACATCGGCGATTTTGGTCAGATTCGCTAAAGCGTTTAGTGAGCCGACTTCTTATAACTAAATGGCTTCTTCACCCGTTTCACCGGTTCTGATGCGAATTACTTGCTCCAGATTAGAAACGAAGATTTTGCCATCGCCAATTTTTCCAGTGTTGGCAGCTTTAACAATGGTTTCCACCGCTTGATCGACAACACTGTCGGCGACGGCAATTTCCAATTTCACCTTCGGTAAAAAGTCGACAACATACTCAGCTCCCCGGTATAACTCGGTATGGCCTTTTTGTCGCCCAAAGCCTTTAACTTCCGTTGCTGTTACGCCTGCAACACCAATTTCGGACAATGCTTCCCTCACATCATCCAGCTTAAATGGCTTGATAATCGCGGTAATGAGTTTCATGGCTTCCCCAGAATAAAATTTAAAAATACCTGTATGACCGGCAATAATAAATAATTATCGAGCTAGGCACAATTTCCACCGCGATTAAACGCCAAAAAGCGGGCCGTCTTACGACGGTCCGCTTCTATTCGGTTTTATCTAAAACGCGGTTTAGAGGTGGTAAGCAGTCTCACCATGCTCCGCCACATCCAAGCCTTCGCGCTCTGTGACTTCGCTGACTCGTAAACCAATCAAGACATCAACTACTTTAAAGGCAATGAAAGACACAATACCTGACCAACCCAAAGCAACAGCTACACCCCAAGCTTGACTGGTTAATTGCGTCAAAGTGTCGTACTCCGCGACTGAGTTAGAAACGTAATCCCATACGCCAGTACCGCCTAATGCTGGGTTAGCCACTACAGCGGTTCCCAAAGCACCTAAGATACCGCCCACACCGTGAACACCAAACGCATCTAATGAATCGTCGTAACCAAGAGCATGTTTAACACCGGTTACTGACCAGAAGCACACTGCACCTGCAACCAAACCCAAGACAATAGAACCCATAGGGCCTGCCCATCCACAAGCGGGTGTGATAGCCACTAAACCAGCTACTGCACCTGAAGTCGCACCCAACATACTGGGTTTACCGCGAATCATCCATTCTGCGCCCACCCAAGCTAGGGTTGCTGCCGCTGCTGCCAATAGAGTGTTGACAAATACAAGGGCTGCTAATCCATTAGCTTCTAAGTTGGAACCGACGTTAAAGCCGAACCAACCGATCCATAACAATGACGCACCAACCATGTTCATGGTTAAGCTATGTGGTGCGATAAATTCTTTTTTGTAGCCAATCCGTTTGCCAATTACCAAACAACCAACCAAACCTGCAATCCCTGCGTTGATGTGGACTACTGTACCGCCAGCGAAATCTAATGCACCTTTTTGGAACAAAAAGCCTGCAGTTGCCACAGCTTTCTCAGCCGCTGCTGCATCGGTATAGGCATCTGGACCCGCCCAATACCAAACCATGTGAGCCATTGGTAAGTAAGCGAAAGTGAACCAAATGACTGTAAATAACAAAACCGCTGAAAATTTAACCCGCTCTGCAAATGCACCAATAATTAACGCTGGAGTGATTGCCGCAAAAGTTAACTGGAACGCAACATAGATATATTCAGGGATATAAACGGTTTTAGTGAAGGTTGCCGCCAATGAATCAGGGGTAATCCCGATTAAAAACGCTTTACTCAAACCACCGTAGAAAGCATTACCTTCAGTAAAGGCTACGCTGTATCCATATAACGCCCACAAAATCGCCATCAAGGCAAAAATCACAAACACCTGCATCAACACAGACAACATGTTTTTGGCACGAACCATACCGCCGTAAAACAAAGCCAACCCAGGAATAACCATCAAAGCCACTAATAAAGTCGCTACAATGACCCAAGCGGTATCACCTTTATTAACCGTCGGTGCCGCAACTTCTTGTGCAAAAGCCATGCTAGAAAAAGCCGCTGTCGAGAATAAAGCTAAAACACTTAACAATCGTTTCATGTGATCTCTCCTTAAATTAAAGTGCGTCTTCGCCGGATTCGCCGGTTCTAATGCGGATAACTTGCTCCAGATCGGTCACAAAAATTTTGCCGTCACCAATTTTGCCGGTGTTAGCTACCTTAACAATGGCGGCTACCGCTTGCTCTAGCAAACTATCAGCTACCGCAATCTCTACTTTTGCTTTGGGTAGAAAATCGACCACATATTCAGCACCGCGATAAAGCTCGGTATGTCCTTTCTGACGACCAAAGCCTTTAACTTCAGTCACTGTCACCCCTGAAACACCAATTTCCGATAACGCTTCTCTAACATCGTCAAGCTTAAAAGGCTTAACTACTGCTGTTATTAATTTCATTCCACACCTCATCAGTTGAGTTAACAAATTACCTGACAACGGTAAAGCATAATGCGTGCCAACTTTATAATTAATTGATTTTATTGATTTACTTGTTTTAAAGAATTTCGCATAACCAATAAACGCACTACATTAGTGCAACAAAATTGACGCCGCACCAAGCCGATACAAGCGCTACTTGTTAAATTCGAATTCGTATCACACTCACAACAAAATCAAAATCAGTGAAACAACTTATTAACTTCAAACAAAAAACCAATCCCTAAAAAAACTATTTCAAATGAATTATTAGCAATAAAACACCGCCAATAA
>JBEGMT010000251.1:0-8664 GCA_041182925.1 Pseudomonadota bacterium
GTGATATGCCGCAGTAAAAATGCGTCAAATAACACAGTTTAATTATTTAACGGATAACATGAGTGCTTAATTCAGCAGAAAAAACGGTCATTTATGGTATTTTTTGCGATTGATCTCTGTCTATTATCTATTTTTAAGCTATAAAACCAATGAAATTATCTCTATTAGTGAATATAAGCCGATTGCTAATCGGTTTTTCGTTAAGTTGCTTGCTATTAACAGCTTGTAGCGAGCCATTAACAAACCATGCTGACACACAACAGCACTTGTCTATCGCTAATCCAGCCTCGGTTGCTTGTGTTAAATCCGGTGGAACGCTGTCTATTAAACGTGATTCGACAGGCGCTGAATTTGGCTGGTGTAGCTGGCCTTCTGGGGCTCAATGCGAGGAATGGCAATACTTTCGGGCGAATGTGCGGCGAAAAAACCGGATGATTTTTTGAAATAGTGCCGTGGGTTTTAGGCGGTAAAAATGGGGGGTGTGTTAAATAACACAGTTTAATTAAATCGCTAAGAGCTGCTCTTTATGTCGATTGCGTCATATTAATTTAGTGCGTTATCAAGGTAGAAACAGCGGCAGTCAGCATCACTGCCATTAAGTTAAGCAATTGTAGGGGCGAATTTATCGCCTTTAGGCTTTCATCAAGGCCCACAGGTCGAATAAATTCGACCCTACATTTTGTCTGTTTCCTTAACTTAATGGCAGTAGTTGTCAAACATAGAAACGATCAAATCGTTAACGATTACAGAGAATTAGCAATTATCAGCAAAAACTTCATCCAGGCTTTGGGCATCAAGTACCCGGTCACACCAGATTTCAATTTGACTCGTAGAGGCTACGGCGATGGTTTCGAGAATTTCAGTCGGTAAAACCCCAAAACGTCGAGCTAATTGGCGCTGTAATATGAGGGCTTCGCCTTTTTCAATTCCCTTTTGAATGCCTTTTTGAATCCCCATTTCAACACCTCTTTGCTGATGCTGATGCGCCCATTGGTCAAAACGTTCGGCTAGTGTCATTTTTTTAAATCTTTTAGATTCTGTATTTTAGTAATACCAACTGGATGACTTTATTAATCAATTACCGGCAAAAACTTCATCCAGACTTTGGGCATCAAGTACCCGGTCACACCAGATTTCAATTTGACTCGTAGAGGCTACGGCAATGGTTTCGAGAATTTCAGTCGGTAAAACCCCAAAACGTCGAGCTAATAGGCGCTGTAATATGAGGGCTTCGCCTTTTTCAATGCCTTTTTCAATGCCTTTTTCAATGCCCATTTCAACACCTCTTTGCTGATGCTGATGCGCCCATTGGTCAAAACGTTCGGCTAGTGTCATTTTTAACTCCTTTAGATCCTGTATTTTGGGCAATACTAATTTGTTTTTGCTGTTTCGTAGTAGCACCGCGCGTATCCAGATAGCAAAGGTGCGTTTTAATTCTAGGTTACCGTCTAGCCAATTGTTTAACAGTTCGATTAACTCTATCAAGTTGATTTCGTTTTCGGCATGTTCAAAACGAATCACGGCTGCCATCAGATTTTTTAGACCCGCAAGACTGGCTTCGGTGTACTGACTTTCATCAATCAATAAATATTCAAGCTTGGGCAAATATTTGGCAACCAAGCCCGGTACTTTGGGAATTAATTCGGCAATGTCGGTTGCTGCGCTCCATTTATGATCGCCATTGTACAAGACAATCGGTAATACTGGCGGTAGCTTCCTGTTGGGTAATTGCGCTTTGTGTCGGATTAGGTCCTGATAAAGCAAGCCGACATAAGTCATTATTCTGACCGCCATATAAGGATCGATAGTACTTTGGAATTCTATCAATATATAAAGATAGACCCAATCTTCGCCTACTTTGACTCGCCAAACCACATCGTCGGCTCGATGGCGAAGGTCATCGGTGACATAACTGCCAGAGACTTTTTCTAAGGTGTTGTAATCAAGACGGTGCAGCCAGTCATCGGGAATAAAGCCCATTATTAAGTCCCGAACCATTTCGGGTGCCGAGAATAATAGCTTATAAGAGGTATCGTGATTCTGTGTCATCTTTTGAGTATAGATTAAGACAGAAGAATTGCATGAAATGGCAAACCATAGAATTAAAGAAAAATGCCGCCTTTTTCAAGCAGGCAACATTTAACCTAAAACCCATAAAAAAAGCCGAGTCACCTCGGCTTTGTTCATTAAAGCTTATTTTGCCAGCTTACCCTTTACCGTATTCACTAGCTTTTCTGCTAATTTCAACACTGCAGATTCGCTATCGCCATGCGGTTCAATATCACCAAATGGTTCGCCATTTTTAGCGATATACATATAAATAAAATAACCTAATGGGGCAAATGCCACACAAGCCACAACTAACATCCAAAAGAAAATTTCAATCACACCACCCACAGCGACCTCCTCTAGTAATTTTATAGTTTTATTAAGGCTTAAGCCTTAATGCCGACTATAAACCTGTAATCAATAAGGAACAAGCTTAAAAATTAAGGCCTTGCAAAAAATCTCGCTTTGCGTAGTCTGTATTCAATCACAACTAACCCGATCAAAATGAATAAATCTCAGCAGCACTGGCATAGCTTGGACATTGATCAGCTATTAACCCACTTCAAGACCGACCTAAATACAGGTCTGACTGATAAACAGGTTAAACAAGGCTTAACAAAATTTGGAGCCAATTTACTGACGGTTAAACACGGCAAATCGAAATGGGTGTTACTGGCTTCTCAATTTAACCAACCCTTGGTTTACATTTTATTAATCTCAGCCATCGTTACTGCCAGTCTACAAGAATGGGTTGATGCTGGGGTCATTTTTGGCGTGGTGTTAATCAATGCTTTAATTGGCTTTGTCCAAGAAGCGAATGCGCTAAAAGCAATTGATGCTTTAAGCCACAGCCTGAATAAGACCGCCACCGTATTACGCAACGGCCAAAAACGCCTGATTGCCAGCCGTGGATTGGTTCCGGGTGACTTGGTGTTTCTACAATCTGGCGACAAAGTTCCCGCCGATTTACGGCTAATCCAACTTAGAAATTTACGGATTGATGAATCAGTATTAACCGGCGAGTCCGTGGCAATAGAAAAACAACTCGCCAATTTACCGAAACAAACCGTCTTGGCAGAACGAAGCAATATGGCGTTTGCGTCCAGTTTGGTCACTTATGGGACAGGACTTGGGGTTGTGGTTGCCACTGGCGACTTTAGCGAAATAGGCTTAATTAACCGTTTAATCGCCAGCGTTGATGATTTAGAAACCCCATTAACCCGCAAAATCAGCCAGTTTTCGCAATGGCTGTTATGGATTATTGTCGGCTTTGCCTTGTTGACCTTTGCGGTCGGCGTTTGGCGTGGAGAAACTTTATTAGATATGTTTATGGCATCGGTGGCATTGGCGGTTGGGGCGATACCTGAAGGTTTACCCGCCGCGATGACTATCACCCTGGCGATTGGCGTTTCGCGAATGGCAAAACGCAATGCCATTATCCGCAAATTACCCGCAGTTGAAACCTTGGGTAGTACCACGGTAATTTGCTCTGATAAAACCGGCACTTTGACCCAAAATCAAATGACCGTTCAGGCGGTTTACGTTGGTGGCAGTTTATTTACTGTCAGTGGCAGCGGTTACACGCCGGAAGGCGAATTCAGCCTCGACCAACAAATCATCAATCCTCAAGCTTATCCGGCCTTAATCGAATGTTTGAAAGCCGGTTTGTTGTGCAATGACGCCCGTTTATTAAGCGACCATCACCAATGGCAAATCGAAGGCGACCCAACTGAAGCGGCATTATTAGTCGCCGCGCACAAAGCTGGGTTACATCAAATCGCTACCAGTCAAAACCAGCCACGCCTTGATGCGATTCCTTTTGAATCCGAGCATCAATTTATGGCAACCCTGCATCGCAATTGTGAATCGGAATTGCGGCATATTTATCTGAAAGGCTCGCTGGAAACCGTATTAGAACGCTGCGAAACGGCTTTTGATAGCCAATTGCAAGTCATCCCCTTGGATAAAGCTACCTTACAACAGCAGCTTCAACAGTTGGCAGCGCAAGGCTTAAGAGTGTTAGCTTTTGCGCGAATTGAACACAGCGAAAATCAAGTTCAACATCATCAAATTGGCGGCGGCATGGTGTTTCTAGGCTTACAAGCGATGATAGACCCACCACGCCCCGAAGCAGCCAAATCAATTGCCGCCTGTTACAAAGCCGGCATTAGCGTGAAAATGATCACCGGTGACCATCCCATCACAGCCTTAGCAATTGCCAAACAATTAGGTATGAAACAGGTTGAAAAAGTGGTCAGCGGCGTGGAGCTAGAACAAGCTAATCACCATGACTATGCCAATTTAGTCCGCAATTGCGATGTGTTTGCCCGCATAGCGCCAGAACAAAAATTGCAATTAGTGAAAACCCTGCAAGCTCAAGGCCATATTGTTGCCATGACCGGCGATGGGGTTAACGATGCGCCAGCACTGCGCCAAGCCAATATCGGTGTGGCGATGGGCTTGTGTGGCACCGATGTAGCCAAAGAAGCGGCGGCAATGGTGTTGACTGACGACCATTTCGCCACCATCGAAGCTGCTATCGAAGAAGGCCGGGGCGTGTTTGATAATCTGGTGAAATTTATCGCATGGACCCTGCCAACCAATTTAGGCGAAGGCTTGGTGATTACTGCCGCTGTAGTTGCCAATGTCGCGCTGCCGATTACGCCGCTGCAAATCCTCTGGATCAATATGACCACTGCGGTTTTATTAGGCTTGATGCTGTCATTTGAACCCAAAGAACCGGATTTGATGCGACGTAAACCGCGTAATCCGAAACAAGCAATTTTGACCCGTCATTTAGGGTTTCGGATTGTTTTGGTCGGGGTGTTGTTATTAGCCGGTGCTTTCGGGTTATTTCAATGGGAACTAATGCACGGTGAATCCCTGCAAGCAGCACGAACTGTGGCGGTGAATGTGTTTGTATTTGGGGAATTGATGTATTTATTCAACTGCCGTTCACTACGTTATTCGATGTTTTATGTCGGGGTGTTTTCTAATCCCAAATTGCTGTTTGGTGTGGTTTGCATGAGTTTATTGCAGATGCTGTTTACTTACTGGCAACCGATGCAAATCGCTTTTGATACCGCAGCGATTGGGCTTGAAGAATGGTTATTAATTAGCGTGGTAAGCTTGTCGATATACAGCATTATCGGATTAGAAAAACTGATTCTTAGACAATTTAATCGTTAACAGGAGCCATCAAAATGGACGGCAAACCACCTTACCCCCCTTTTACAATCGAAACCGCTACCCTAAAAGTACGAATGGCAGAAGATGCTTGGAATAGCCGCGATCCAGACCGTGTAGTTCAAGTTTATACTGAAGATACCCAATGGCGTAACCGCGCTGAGTTTCCGCGTGGTCATGAGCAAGTTCGGGCGTTTTTACAACGCAAATGGGCAACCGAGCTGGATTACCGTTTAATCAAAGAGCTATGGGCGACTGACGGTAACCGAATTGCGGTGCGATTTGCTTATGAATGGCACAATCAGGCTGGTGATTGGTTTAGAAGTTATGGCAATGAAAACTGGGAATTTAACCCACAAGGTTTAATGCAACGCCGCTACGCCAGCATTAACGATATGCCGATTGAAGCCGAACAGCGTTTAATGCACTGGCCGCAAGGCCGCCGCCCAGATGAGCATCCGGGCTTGAGTGAGTTGGGACTTTGAAATTATTCGATGATTGCTTGTAGCTTTACGCGTGTCAAGATCAAGCAAAACTGCTACATCAAAGTAACTCATTGCCAATAGTAGGCGCATCAAGCCAAGCTTGGTTTTCTTGGCTAAGTTTGGTCTTTGCCTCACATAAAGCGAGTAATTGTTCCAGCGTGTAAAGGTGTTTTTGTGGTTCAGTGCTATCAAGAAAATCAGGTGGAATAGTCGTCATAGAATCACCGTTAAATAATCACCATCGCATCACCATAACTAAAGAAGCGGTATTGTTGCTGGATAGCGTGTTGATAGGCTTTCATCACCGCGTCATAACCAGCAAATGCCGAAATTAGCATCAGCAAAGTTGATTCTGGCAAATGGAAGTTAGTTAGCATCGCATCGACGGATTTGAACTGATAACCAGGGGTAATAAACAAATCGGTGTCCCCAAACCCAGCTTGCAGACTGCCGCTACGCGAGGCTGATTCCAAGGCCCGAACCGCTGTGGTACCAATCGCTACCACTCGGCCACCACGCGCACGAGCTTGCTGGACAGCATCGACCGTGGCTTGGCTGACTTGGTAAAACTCTTTGTGCATCACATGGTCGGCTAAATCATCGGCTCGCACGGGCTGAAAAGTGCCGCTACCAACATGCAAAGTCACAAACGCTTTGGCAATGCCTTTCGCATCCAATTTATCCAATGCCGCTTGATCAAAATGCAATCCCGCCGTTGGTGCTGCTACCGCGCCGGCTTGTTTAGCGAACACAGTTTGATAGCGCTCTAAATCATCGCTGTCATCAGCACGTTCGATGTAAGGCGGCAACGGAATATGGCCGATTTCCGCCAGCAAATCTAACAGGGTTTGTTCGGTTTCAAATTGCAGCCGGAATAAATCGTTTTCCCGCTCAATCACTCGACAAACTGCGCCGCCATCTAAATTGAGCAATGAATCCGGTTTTGGCGATTTACTGGCTTTGATATGCGCCAAGGCTTGACGTTCGCCCTCGATTCGCTCAATCAAAATCTCAATTTTGCCGCCACTGGCTTTGTGACCGTACAAACGGGCTGGTATCACTTTGGTATCGTTAAATACCACTAAATCATTAGCATTTAGCAAATCAAGAAAATCGCTAAATTGACCGTCTTTGATAGCGCCAGACAACCTGTCTAAATGCAACAAACGGCTGGCAGTTCGCTCTGCCAAAGGTTTTTGGGCAATTAAAGATTCGGGAAGATGATAATTGAAATCGCTTTTTTTCATGGCGTTGGCTGAGTGACAGAAACAAAAAAGGCCAGCAAGTAAACTTGCTAGCCTTTATATGTCTGGTAGCGGGGGCAGGATTTGAACCTACGACCTTCGGGTTATGAGCCCGACGAGCTACCAAGCTGCTCCACCCCGCGATTGATTTAGCTATTATCTTTTATTTTCCGATACTTAGCAAGCACTTTTTATGCCTATTTTAATTTAGCGGGTTTTAACGCCGACGAAAATAGATCAATCCCAGCATCGCAACCAATAACCAAACACTGACAAATGGCCCGACAACGCCGTCATAACTACTCACCAGATACAAAAATTCTGATTGGCTATTGAGGTTAAATAAATCTTTGCTGACTTTGATTTGCCAAACCCAGCCGGCATGACAACCGATGCACAAACCCAAGCTATGCCTGACTCGACTGCGGATCACCGCCAAAAACAAACCCACAACCAACAATGCAGTAAAAGCGCTGATAATTTCGGGATTGAGCCAGTTAGTAAAAGCCTCGACGACTAATTGCAAGCCGGAGGTCGGTGTTAATTCAGCATAAGCAATCTGACTACTACTTCTTAAAAAATGTAACGCCGAATAATACCAAGCGCTGATAATCACAGCCACAACCACATGCATCTTGCGCCGTAAACTGGTCAGCAACATACCGCGAAATAGCAATTCTTCGCCGACAGCAATCAACAAGGCAAAAAATAACGCTACCCCAACCTTACTCGCGACCTTACCGACTGTCCAAATGCGAGTGTTATCCCAAACATGTACATCAAGTAAATACAAAACCACTAAAACCGGTAGCAATGTCGCCAAGGATAAAATCAAACCTTGCTGCAATTGGCTAAAAAAACGTTTAGCGGGCGCAAATCCTAAATCTTTCCAGCTGAAATTCAGGTATTTTCTTAACGGAAAAATACTCAGAATCAACAGAACCAAGGTCGCTTTACTGATAATTTTATTGATAGGCAACACATCGCCAATCACCAACAAAATCCCATAACTAATAAAACTGGCAGCACAAGCCAATACCACCAACAAAAGCAATGGCATCAGCGCATAACGAATCGCAGCGATCAACGAAAATCCCCCCACAAACTTTGCACTGCGCTTAAAGCCGCTAACACTGCTGTTTCAGTACGCAAAATTCTCGCGCCCATTCTGACCGGAATAAATCCCGCTGCCTTGGCAATTTCCCGTTCTTGATCGCTAAAACCACCTTCGGGGCCTGATAACAAGGTCAGCTGCTGGTTCTCTGGCTGCAAATCAGCAAGACAATGTTCGGCGTAAGGATCGAGGAATACTTTCAAGCCCTGTTGCTGACTCACCCAAGCAGTTAAAGGACTAATCTCAGCTAATGCTGGCGGACGGGTGCGGCCTGATTGCTCGGCGGCATGATCAATAATATGTTGCCAATGTTGCTGACGTTGCTGTTTTTTGTCGTCATTAAACTTAATCACACAGCGTTCGGTGGTTAATGGCGTTAAATGATTAACCCCTAGTTCAACCGCTTTTTGCACCGCCCAATCCATGCGGTCGCCACGCGAAATTCCCATTCCTAACCTAACGTTTAACGGCGATTCCACATCCCTATCAATAAAGGCTTCAATCGCGACGCGCACCGATTTCCGGCTCACTTCACTAAATCGACCTGAAAACTCGCCACCTTCACCATTGAACAAGACAATTTGTT
>JBEGMT010000252.1:0-6063 GCA_041182925.1 Pseudomonadota bacterium
TTTTTCCAATGCCAAATCGCGTTTGGCTTGCACTGGCTTACCGTCAACCTCGGCCAATACACTCTCACCGCCGCGCCCCGGTTGATAATAAGCGCCAGCAGTCGAAAGTGGCCGGATTAACAGCGCCACCCGTAAGCCCTCACCCATCGGTAATAAATGAATCCGAGGTGTCGCGTCGGCGCTGACTTGTTCGGCGGTTGAGGAACTACCGCCAATATCAGAATGCACAGTCAACAAACCGGAAATACTGGTTAAGGTTTGTAACACCCGCTCTTGAGCGGAGAGTGGCACTTCCAAGCCTTTTGCGGTCACAACTGAGCAGATTTTGTGATGTTCGGCGGTAAACTCGACCACTTTCAAACGGGTTGGCGTTTCCTTGTAGACATACATTTTTTGCTCATAACTCGGCATCGGCTCCATGCTGATTTTGATTTTGTCGCTGTTCGGTAATTTTTTGACCAGCAATTCTGGCTGGCCTTGCACCACTTCCACTCGGGCTTCTGGGGTATCAGCCCAAAACAGCATCGGATGACCGACCAAAGCCAAAGGCATACCAACGCTAAATTCAAAAGTAGTGCCGCTACCGTACCAACTGTGATCACGAAACTCTTTAATTTGGTCACAGAGTTTATGGTCCTGTTCGCTTAGATAATCAAACTGATCGCGCTCGCTATGCAAACGCTTTAAAGCCACTAAACGACCTTTGGTCCACTTGCCTTTAGCTTGTTGTTTTTGTTCACGCGGTTCTATGCTCAGGGTATGGCTGTAATCGTTGTAACTCAACCACCAAACCAAGCGCATCGGCCTTTCACTTACCACGGCCTCATCGGTTTTTTTATCTTGTTTGGGTAAATTCGAAAGTGCATCTAAGGCCAATTCCCAATCAGCACGACTAACGAAAAGATCAGCCAAAGCTTGCTTGCCTTGATTAAAAAAACTGGCGTCCCATTGCAAGGCTTTGCGGGGCTCGATAGCGATAAAGATTTTGGCTAATTCGGCAGCAGGCCAAGCAAAACCGTTATCGCGTAAATGGGTGTAGAGTTTTTGACTCAGAGGCAAGACTTGGTTGACATTCTCGGTTTTGACCCAGAATTTAATCAGCATCGACAACACTTGCAGCATTAGCGGTGAGGTTCGTAGCGTGTAGGGTACACCGCTCGGTTTAAAACCACTGCTAATCACATAATCACCGTCATCTCTGAGGATATGACTACGTTGCTGCAAATCGCCTTGAAGATAAGCTTGAAATTGTTGCAACTTGGGGAAAATAGAGGCGAAATAGCCGTTGGTTTTATAGGCCTGATTAAGCAAGCTATTGAGCTTGGTTTGCTGGTTTCTATCGTTAACTTTTAGCATTGCTAACGGATAAAACACACCAGCCATGCCTTCAAAATAAACCGAACGCGAACCTATTTGTTTTCGTAGCGCTGCTAAAGCCTTCTCAAACTGCTCAACAGCGACTTGGGGATTACCCCTTAAAAAGGTTATTGCCGCAGCAAGTGCCAACAACTCTGGATCAAATTCATTCAGCAATTGTTGCTCGACAAAATCCCACTCACCTTTTAGCAACTTCAGTTCCAAAACAGTCTGCTTTATCATTGCTTGAAAACCACCGTTATTGGCTAATAACTGTTGATTTAGAAACTGTTCTTGTTCGGCATCAGCATATAAATATAGTTGCTGATGCAATCCAACAAACATTGCCATCTGTGACAATGTAGCCGGACGATTACGCTTAAACCAATCGACATCACTTGGATTCATGAACCATTGCAAATAAAGCTCGGCTTCTAACGGTAATTGGCTAACAAAGTTTTTAGCCATATCCAAAATGGCGGTTACTTTGTCATATTCACCGCGATAAAAAGCCAACCGCGCATCACGCACACATTCCTCTGCACTCAGGTAGCGGTGAAAATAAGCACCAATTGGCGTCGGTATTTCCAAGGCTTGCAGATAGGTTTCAAACGCTTGCTCTGTCACCAACTCACGCGCCACCACTTCCGCTAACCAACGGCTACAACGCACTTGGCCTTGTTTGGCATTTTCTTCCAGCAATTCAGCTTGTAATAACGGTTTTAAACGCACTTTCAGCGATTCGGGCTTTAGTGGTTTACCGGCTTCATCAATCCCGATTCGCGCCAAAGCTTTGCTCATGCTGGTCAGTGAAATATAGCTATAGGCTAGTGCAAACAGCTTAACGATAGACTTTTGCTCGTCGCTAAGAGATTGATAACTTGATAGATGGTTAACCAGTTGAATGGATTGCATTAATCAGAATAAATTGAAATACGTGGATAAAAAAAGCCCGCACGATGGCGGGCTTGGGACTATCAATAAAACTAGGTGTTTAGAGTTTCGCCAATACTTTCGCGACGGTTTCACCCATTGCTGCTGGGGTTGGCGCGATGATGACGCCCAGCTCTTGCAAACGTTCAACTTTTTCTGCCGCTGATTCGCCGCTTGAAGAAATAATCGCACCGGCATGCCCCATACGACGGCCTTTTGGCGCAGTTAAACCCGCAATGTAAGCAACTACCGGTTTGCTCATGTGTTCTTTAGCAAAAATACCGGCTTCTACTTCTTGAGGACCACCGATTTCGCCAATCATTACGACCACTTTAGTTTCTGGATCTTGTTCAAATTTTTCCAGAATATCGCGGTGTGAGCTGCCGTTGATTGGATCGCCGCCAATACCCACTGAGGTTGAAACACCGATGCCCAACGCTTTCATTTGGTCAGCCGCTTCATAACCTAGAGTACCTGAACGACCCACAATACCCACATTACCCGGCATATAAATATGACCCGGCATAATACCCAACATTGATTTGCCTGGGCTGATGGTACCCGCGCAGTTTGGGCCGGTTAGTACCATGCGTTGTTCTTTTGGAAAACGGCTGAGGAAAATTTTAACTTTCATCATGTCTTGGGTAGGAATACCGTCGGTAATCGCTACGCAATATTTAATGCCAGCTTCAGCAGCTTCCATAATCGAATCCGCTGCATAAGCAGGGGGGACGAAAATGATGCTGGCTTCAGCGCCGGCTTGTTCAACAGATTCTTTAACGGTGTTAAATACAGGACGATCGAGGTGTTTTTGGCCGCCTTTGCCTGGGGTAATACCGCCAACCACGTTAGAACCGTAGTTGATCATGTCTTGAGCATGGAAGGTGCCGATTTTGCCGGTGAAACCTTGCACGATAATGCGAGTTTGTTTGTCGATAAAAATTGCCATGTCGTTTCCTTAACCTTGTTGTCTTGCGACGACTTCGTTACGTGCTTGAACTGCTTTTTCAGCCGCTTCAGCCAAAGTGTCGGCGGTGATAATAGGCAAACCACTGTCTTTAATGATTTTGCGACCTTGTTCAACATTGGTTCCCGACAAACGCACAATCAACGGCACTTTCATGTCGATATTTTTCACTGCCTGAACCACGCCTTCGGCAATCCAGTCGCAGCGGTTAATACCAGCAAAGATATTGACCAACATAGCTTTGACGTTTTTATCAGCCAAAACCATGCGGAAGGCTTTTTCGGTACGTTCTGCAGAGGCACCGCCACCAACATCAAGGAAGTTAGCCGGTTCGCCACCAGCTAGTTTAATCATGTCCATAGTCGCCATCGCCAAACCTGCGCCGTTAATCATGCAGCCGATGTCGCCATCTAAACCGACATAGCTCAAACCACGATCAGCCGCTGCCATTTCGCGTGGGTCTTCTTGGGTTTTATCACGTAATTCAGAGATGTTTTGACGACGGAATAAAGCGTTGTCGTCGAAGCCCATTTTGGCATCCAAAGCAATCAATTCGCCATGACCGGTGACTACTAATGGGTTGATTTCCAGCATATTGGCATCTAAATCACGCATTGCACGGTAGCAACCTTGGATGGTTTTAACTGCGTGTTGGATTTGACTGGCATCTAAACCTAAAGCAAACGCCATTTCACGGGCTTGGAAGTCTTGTAAACCAACGGCTGGTTCGATGTAGATTTTTTTGATTGCATCAGGATTGGTTTCGGCCAATTCTTCAATGTCCATCCCACCTTGTGCAGAACCAACCATAACGATACGCTCTTGAGCGCGGTCAACTAACAAGCTGAAATACAATTCTTTGGCAATCTCAGTACCGGCTTCAACGTACAAACGTAAGCAAACTTTACCGGCTGGGCCTGTTTGATGCGTGACTAAACGCTTGCCTAATAAAGTTTCAGCGGCTTGGCTGACTTCTTCGTGAGTTTTGCAAACTTTGATACCACCGGCTTTGCCGCGCGCACCTGAGTGAATTTGCGCTTTAACCACCCAGACATTGCTGCTGATTTCGCGAGCGCGTTGTACTGCATCTTCTGGACTATAAGCCAGACCACCTTCGGCTATTTTGACGCCATATCCGGCTAATAGCTGTTTCGCTTGGTACTCATGAATATCCATGACTTCTCTCTTAAATTAAAAACAGGTGATAGGGTTAACGCCGAAACACTAACCCAAAAGCCATTAGTTGGGTTACAGCAAGTGCCAAACCCACGCTAGATTTGATTATTTAGTTTTAGCAGCAATCGCTTCGGCTGCGCGAACAATGTTGTTCGCCATACGCTCAGAAGCGGCATCAATTAAACGACCGTCTAATGCGGCAGCGCCTTTGCCTTGAGCAGCGGCTTCTTGTAAAGCCACCAAAATGCGTTTGGCTTTATCCACTTCTGCAGCTGGCGGGGTAAACACTTCGTTAGCCAAAGCAATTTGTGACGGGTGAATCGCCCATTTACCTTCGCAACCCAAAGCGGCAGCACGACGAGCAGCGGCTTTGTAGCCTTCTGGGTCTTTAATGTCACCAAATGGGCCATCGATAGGACGCAGGCCATAAGCGCGGCAAGCAACCGTCATGCGGCTAATCGCAGCGTGCCATTGGTCGCCTGGGTAATCGGGGTTTAAACCACCAATGTTGACGGTGCGAGCACGGTTGCTAGCCGCGTAGTCAGCGACACCAAAATGCAAGGCTTCAACACGACCGCCGATAGCGCCTTGTTTAGCTATGTCTTCAACATTGGCCATGCCTAAGGCAGTTTCAATTAAACATTCAATGCCGATTCTGTTTTTCAGGCCTTGTTGCATTTCCAACTGGTTTAACATGGCTTCAACCATGTAAACATCGCCATACACACCGACTTTAGGAATTAGGATGGTGTCGATTTTAGAACCGGCTTGTTCAACCAAATCAACCACATCGCGCACCATATATTGGGTATCCAAACCATTGATACGCACTGACAAAGTAATACCATGACCTGCCCAATCTAAATCGTTAATCGCTTGGACAACATTTTTACGCGCTTGCAATTTGTCATCTGGCGCAACCGCATCTTCTAAATCAAGAAATACAAAGTCCACACCGCTGTTCAGGGCTTTTTCGAACATATCAGGGTTAGAACCCGGAACCGCTAATTCGCAGCGCTGTACACGTTGGGCATTAGCTTCGTATAGTGTGTGACTCATGTGTAATTTCCTAACTGATTGATGAGCCAAAGCAGAGTTGGGCCCAGGCTAAAATAATGAACCGATCATTTTACTTTCAGGGCTAACAATGTCAATCGTTGCCAACCAAGGCTAACAAGCTATCGACAGGGAAACGACTTGCCCAAAGCCAGTAAATATGACACTATCCCGCGATTTTAAGTAGCCCAATTTATATAGGAGAATCCCAATGGCGGGTCGCAATCACTTATTTATTCCAGGTCCAACGAATACCCCTCACGAAATCTTGAGCGCGATGCACCTGCCAATGGAAGATCACCGCTCGCCGATCTTCCCAAAATTATTCACGCCAATTTTGGAAGACTTGAAAAAAGTATTCCGCACCGAAACCGGTCAATGCTTCGTATTCCCTGCAACCGGCACCGCTGGCTGGGAAGTGGCTTTAACTAACTGCTTAAACCCAGGCGATAAAGTCATCATTTATCGCATCGGTCAATTCGCGCATTTGTGGATGGAAATGGCAAAACGTTTAGGTTTTGATGTTGAAGTACACGAAGTTGAATGGGGCAAAGGCATTCCGGTTGACCACTTGG
>JBEGMT010000253.1:0-3855 GCA_041182925.1 Pseudomonadota bacterium
GAATTAAAGAGCATTGTTTCCGATGCCAATCATCTAATGCCTAGTCGTTATCAAAAAATGCTATTGAGTATTTTGGATTTAGAATCGGCTAGTGTTGAAGACATCATGACCCATCGCAATGATATTGTTGGAATTGATTTGGAAGATTCCATCGAAGAAATCATCGAACAATTGCAAAACAGTCCTCATACCCGCTTACCGGTTTACAAAAAAAACATCGATAGAGTGATTGGTTTCATTCATTTACGAACCATTTTGTCGCAAATCCATCAGGGCAATTTTGACAAACAAAACATTACCGACAGTCTGATTAAGCCATTTTTCATTCCGGTTACCACTTCAATTCATAGCCAGATGCAAATTTTCAAAGCTGAGAAATTGCGAATTGGTTTAGTGGTGGATGAATACGGTGATGTGCAAGGCTTGGTGACTTTGGATGATTTGATCCAAGAAATTGTTGGTGAATTTATTACTGAAGAACCCAGCATTAATCAGCAAAAAGACGGCAGCTTTTTGATTGATGCCAGTGTCACGGTTAGAGAATTGAATCGTTTAATGCAATGGGAACTGCCCACCGAAGGCCCTAAAACCTTGAATGGGCTGATTATCGAATACCTAGAAACCATTCCAAAATCTGGCACCAGCATTAAGCTGTATGGTCACATTTTGGAGATTGTTAAATGTGATGAAAACACGGTCAAACAGGTTAAATACCAACTTTTAGCGGCGAACTAAGTCAATCAGTTTCAAGCTTAGTGAGCGCAACAAAATCCAAATTTGGATAGCCGATTGCTGTGAAAATTGCCGGATTTTCTGACTGTTTTCGGCAAAATGTACTGGTCTATCTCGAACCCAGCCTTTATGTTGTAACCAGTAGTAAATGCCGCTGATATACAAAATCAACGGCATCAGCCCCACCAAAAACCAAATCAAGCGCCCTAACTCACCAAACGCTTCACCAGTATGTAACGGCCAAAGCCAAACCGTAAAGGTTTGTGCTGCGGTAAATTTGCTGGGATTACGTACATCGCGAATTTGGCCACTCCAACGATCCACCCAAACCGTAGTAATCGGATGATGTTGATTAATTTCGTTGCGTTGCCGCAGGTTAATTCGGTAAGTTCCTGTATCACCTAATGGCGTGGAAACACGACGTACTTCAGATTGCGAAAACGGTCCACGCGCCACTAATACCGCTTCGGTTAAGCTAATCGGCCTATCGTTGGGAATCGCGGTGCTTCGCACATTTGGCCCTTCATCACCATGCCCCATTCCAGAAGAGGCAGTTAAGGCTTCAATTAACCGCGGATAGGCCAAATGAAAGCCGGTGAAGGCTAGCAACAGCAAAAACACTGAGGACAACAAGCCTAACCAACGGTGTAAATCAATTAACAAACCACTCAGGCCAGCATTAACACGCAATTTAAAGGCTTGTCGCCATCCCAAGCGAGGCCACCATAAATACAAACCACTGCTGACTGATAAAATTAAAAATATGGCCAACACCGCGACTAAATCGCGCCCCGTGGCTTCTAATCTTAATTGAGTATGTAAATCCAGTAGCCAAGTAGTTAGGGTTTGTCCCCAAAAGCGATTTTCAATCACCTCTCCCGTGTAAGGATTAACGGCGACCATTAATGGTGCGTAAAAAGCGCCAATGGTTTCGCGAGGCTTTTCGAACCAGGCAGTAATAACTTGATCGGGTTGGCGTGGGAGTTCCAAAGTCCAAACTCCATGCCGATCAGGATGGGCTTGTCGAACTGAGGCAATGATTTTATCGAGTGATAAAGCGGGCGTTTGCGCGGGAACAATAATTTGTTGGGGATTAAACAAAGAATCTAACTCTTGGCGATAAACGCTAAGACTACCGGTCAAGCCTTGCAAGGCAAACAATAAACCTAAGCTTAATGCCAGATAAAGATGAATTTTTAACCAAAGTGATCGGGCAAATAAGTGCCGAACAGAAATAGACATAATCAAAAGAAAAACTCGGTGAACACAGCTTCGTATTCTACCGAGTTTAACGATTAACCAAACAATTAAGCTTGATCTAAACCAAAAGCAGTATGCAATGCCCTGACTGCAAGTTCTAAATATTTCTCAGCAATAACCACAGAAATTTTAATTTCTGAAGTAGAGATCATTTGAATATTAATCCCTTCATCGGCCAATACTTTAAACATAGTACTGGCAATACCAGCGTGTGAGCGCATACCGACACCAACAATTGAAACTTTAACAATACTATCGTCGCCGCTAACAATTTGTGCACCTAATTCACTACGTAAGCTTTCTAAAACATTTTTTGCGCGAACATAATCATTGCGATTGACGGTAAATGTAAAATCAGTGGTGCCATTAGCGCCGACATTTTGCACAATCATATCCACTTCAATATTTTCAGCCGCAATTGGGCCTAATATTTTTGAAGCAACACCCGGTAAATCAGGCACACCAGCGAGAGTCAATTTTGCCTCATCACGGTTAAATGCAATGCCCGAAATTAACGCTCTTTCCATTTCTGATTCCTCGTAGGTAATAAGGGTACCGTTGCCTTCTGCAAACGAAGACAAAACCCGTAACGCAACATTATATTTTCCAGCAAATTCAACGGAACGAATCTGCAAAACTTTTGAGCCTAAGCTGGCCATTTCCAACATTTCCTCAAAAGTAATCTTATCTAATCGACGGGCCTTCGGCACCACGCGTGGATCAGTGGTATAAACACCGTCAACATCGGTATAAATATGGCATTCATCAGCCTTTAAAGCAGCAGCCAAGGCAACACCTGTAGTATCAGAACCGCCACGGCCCAAGGTGGTGATATTACCGTCCTCATCAACACCTTGAAAACCAGCAACCACTACCACCTTACCAGCGTCCAAATCTGCACGAATTTTAACGTCTTCAATTTCGCGGATTCTGGCCTTAGTGTGACTACTGTCGGTGAGAATTTTAACTTGTGAGCCTGTATAAGAACTGGCTTCACAACCTATGTTATGTAACGCCATTGATAATAGCGCTATAGTGACTTGCTCGCCGGTAGACAGTAATACATCCATTTCACGTTCAGTCGGCTGAGTTTGCATTTCTTTGGCTAATGCGACTAAGCGATTGGTTTCGCCGCTCATAGCAGATACGACAACCACAATTTGATCACCCGCATCACGAGCTTTTTTGACTTTATCAGCGACAGCTTTGATCCGTTCGACTGTGCCGACCGAAGTGCCACCAAATTTATAAACGTACAATGCCATTTTGTTAACCTTAGACTGATTAGGCTTAATAATAAACCACAATATTTGCAGTTAATTAAATCAATTGGAGATAATGTCTTGCTGAGGTTATTTTGCTATCAATACAAGATTAACTGATAGCTGTAACAGATTGACTAGAAAACTAACTCCTTTATAAGGAGTTAGTTGGCTTGATCGCTTTACCTAACAGTTTGCATCAATTATCAATTGATAAAACCAGATGTTTACTGACATCTATAATTTATTAAATCTCGAATTCACTTGGAGTATGACCAGCGGCAATTAAAGCTTGCATCCATTTTGGTTTTAAACCACGCCCAGTCCAAGTTTGTGTCGGATCATTAGGATTACGGTATCTAGCAGGTACAGCTGCAGATCTTCTATCTAATTTTTTACCAGTTTCTTGAATTTCAACAGTAACACCAATTGATGCTGCCAATTCTTTTATTTGAGCAATAACTTCTTTACGTTTACTGTATTGTCTTTCTTTTAAAGCTCTACCTGCATTTTCTAACAAAGATTGCAATTCAGTTTCAGAAAGTTGATTTAAGTCAGTCATATATGCCTCGCTATTAAAAATTGTGGTTAAATTCTAGCA